>NZ_DAINST010000162.1:0-1520 GCF_036741115.1 Dietzia sp. | reverse complement strand
GCTCACCATCGGCTTCGGCCCGAGCCTGTTCGGCGCGGGGGAGGGGGGCGACCGCAAGCGGGATCGCTTCGGCCTCGCGGACAAGTGCCCTGCGTCGCTCAAGGATCTGCCGACATTCGCCGGCGACCAGATCGAACAGGCCCGTTCCCATGGCGACATCGTGGTGCAGGCCTGCGCCGACGATCCGCAGGTCGCCGTCCACGCGATCCGCAACCTCGCGCGCATGGCATTCGGCGTCGCCTCGGTGCGCTGGTCGCAGCTCGGTTTCGGCCGCACGTCGTCGACCACCGCCGCGCAGAAGACGCCCCGCAACATGTTCGGGTTCAAGGACGGTACAGCCAACATCAAGGCGGATGACGCCGGAGCCCTCGATACCCACGTGTGGGCGCAGCCGGGCGACGGTCCTGCGTGGATGGACGGCGGCTCGTACCTGGTCGCCCGGAGGATCCGGATGGACATCGAGGCGTGGGACAGGGCGATCCTCGGCGAGCAGGAGAAGGTCATCGGCCGGGACAAGGCGCACGGTGCGCCTCTCGGTCAGGCCGACGAGTTCGACGCCCCCGATTTCTCGCTGACCACCGGCCGGCACCCCGTGATCGACGTGGATTCCCATGTGCGCCTCGCCCACCCGGACTTCAACGATGGCATCCAGATCCTGCGCCGTGGCTACAACTTCACCGATGGCTCCGACGGCTTCGGGCACCTCGACGCCGGCCTCTTTTTCCTCTGCTACCAGCGCGATCCGGTGGCCCAGTTCGTTCCCCTGCAGCGGCAGCTGTCGCGCTCGGACCTGCTCAACGAGTACATCCGCCACACCTCGACGGGCGTCTACGCCTGCCCGCCCGGGCTCGGAGAAGGGGAGTGGTGGGGACAGCGGCTCCTCGAGGGCTGAGTCCATCTCCGAAGCCGTTACACGACTGTGCTTTAAATGACAGCCAAGTTTGTGGGCGTAATTAATTGATGGGTCCCGCGCAATTCCGTAAGTAAGACCTCATCGTGCGTGGCGGGGGATTCCCGATCGGAATCCGGCGCGCCCGACTCCGCCCGTCGTCGCGCGGTGCCGGGATCGAGGACACGCGGGGCCGTGTTCTCGGGACCGGCGGCGCGGCTACTGCGACGGCACGAAGCGGAGTAACGCCTGGTAGAGGAGCCCGACGACACAACGCCGGGAGGGATTGCACGGACCGCCGCCTCCGCTGAGGGGTCGAGGCGGCGGTCGACTCAAGTTCATGCACGCCATTCCACGTGGTCACTTTATCCGTAATGGGGAGTAACTGTCTCCTACTGTTACCCACTGCCAAGTTGGACTTGTCGGTAACAGTCCGTGGCGGAGCGTGTGGGAGTACGCATGGGGGAGCCCAGTCTGGCATGCGCGATAGTTCGTCAAGTTGCGCGCAATAAGCGGTTGCGATTTGATTCGAAGTACGTCAATATAGACGTATGTCGAATCAAGACCTACAGTCGCCGGGTCGAGGGGCTCCGGCCAGACTTTCCACTTTGGATAAGTGGCTTCCGGTGTG
>NZ_DAINST010000161.1:0-1529 GCF_036741115.1 Dietzia sp. | reverse complement strand
TACGGACGGCCGCGAGAACCTCGGCGTCCGGGCTCACCGCCTCGACCCAGGGTGCGCGGATGAAGACCGCGCGAATGGGAGCTCCGCCGTCAAACGGGAGGTCTTCCTCGAACGAGTCGACCTGTCGCCCGAATGCATTGCGCCGGACGGTGATATCGAGCGCGGAGAAATTAATGGCATCGGGGCGCGTATCGAGTACGACCCCAGCGAGGAGGATCATGCCCGCGCACGAGCCGAAGACCGGGAGCCCACCGTCGATCGCCGCGCGCAGCGGCTCCTCGAGCTCGTGGAGCCGGATGAGGTTGGACATCGCCGTCGACTCGCCGCCGGGGAACACCAGCCCGTCGAGTTCCTCGAGATCCGCCGGCCTGCGCACGCGGCGGGTCTCCGCCCCACACGAATCCAGGTGGGCGAGGTGCTCGCGAAAGTCCCCCTGCAGGGCGAGGACGCCAATGCGGGGCCGGCTCGTCTGGGCGGTCATGGAGTGCTGTGCTGTCCTTTGCGGGTAACGGTCGGGCCGCACTCAGCCGCGGGTGCGGGTGAGGCCTTCCTGGCACACGGCGGCGACGAGGTTGCCGCTCGCGTCGAAGATGCGACCCTGGGTGAGCGAGCGGCTCCCCGTCGCGGACGGCGAGGACTGGTCGTAGAGCAGCCACTCGTCGGCGCGGAACGGGCGCTGGAACCACATCGCGTGGTCGAGCGAGGCCTCCTGGACCTCGACACCGGGATGCGCCACCCGCGCGGAGCCCAGAAGGGTCATATCCGACATGTATGCCAGGGCACACACGTGGTCGTTGGGATCGTCGGAGATCTCGCCGGTGTAGCGGAACCACACGCGCTGCTGCGAGGCGAGGCTCGGCGAGAGCTTCTGCTCCTCGGCGGGGATGAACCGGATGTCCCAGTCCTCCCACTCGAGGAAGAAGGCGTTGAACGGCGCCTCGATCTCCAGGTCGCGGATGTTCTGGAGGTTATCCGGGCCCACGACCTCGGGCATCGTGTCCGCGTGCTCGAGCCCGGTCTGGCCGTGGACGTGGAAGGAGGCGCTCATCGAGAAGATGACCTCGCCCTCCTGGATGGCGTTGACCCGGCGTGTCGAGAACGAACGGCCGTCGCGGAGCCGCTCGACCTCGAAGACCGTATGACTCGCCGGGTTGCCCGCGCGGAGGAAATACCCGTGCAGCGAATGCACGAAGCGGTCCTCCTCCACCGTGCGCACCGCGGCGGTGAGGCTCTGGCAGGCGATCTGGCCGCCGTAAGTGCGCAAGAGCTTCGACTCGAGGCGTGCGCCGCGGAAGATATCGCGGTCGATCCGCTCGATGGAGGTGACGTCCCGTAGCGAGGGCATCGGAGGGTCTCCTTACCAGCCGCGCTCGGAGAGACGGTGCGGCTCGGGGACCTCGTCGACGTTGATGCCGACCATAGCCTCGCCGAGACCGCGCGAGACGCGGGCGATGACGTCTGGATCGTCGTAATTGGCCGTGGCCTCGACGATGGCCTTGGCGCGCTGTTCGGGGTTACCGGACTTGAAG
>NZ_DAINST010000160.1:0-1643 GCF_036741115.1 Dietzia sp. | reverse complement strand
CGGCGAGCTCGGCGACCATCTCGTTGAAGCCGACCTGCAGCGCGCCGAGCTCGGTCGAATCGTAGACCGCGGTGCGCGCCGCGAGATCGCCGTGCTGGACTCGCCTGACCGTCGATTTGAGGTCGCGGACCGGATCGGCGACGGAGGTGGTGACAAGCTGCATGCCGAAGATGCCGGCAAGCAGGACGGCGAGCGCGAGCATAGTGACCGCGCGGATGACGATGTTCGGGTCCCTGCCCAGCAGGCCGATATGGTGCGCGATGATAACGAGGACGATGCCGCCGGCGGGGACGGCAGAGGTGAGCACCCAACTGAGCAGGATGCGGCGGCGCACGCCGGGGAGGTGGATATCGTCCGGGACGCCATCCGCGAGCGCGCGGCGCATGACAGGGCGCAGGAGCCGCTCGGCCTGCAGGTAGGAAATGATGCACGTGGCCGCGCCGCCCATGAGCGCCGTGACGCCGACGATGAGCCCCATCCGCTGCGAGGTGTGCAGGTTGACCAGCACGAACACCGTGGTGCCGAGGATCCAGATTGCTCCCTGCAAAAGCGCCTGGTAGACGGGCATGCGGAGGGCGCGGCGGCGGGTGAACTCGTCGAACTTCTCGCCCGTGCGCATCGTGCGCAGCACGGGGAAGATGAGCCACGTGGCGACGATCGCGCCGCCGCCGAGACCGACGACCAGCGCCGCGATAAAGAGGTACTGGTTGAGCAGCTGCAGCGGGCCGATATCGAGGAATGTCTCGAGCGGGAGGCCGAAGCGGAGGAACGCGAAAACGAACACCGCGCCGATGAGGTGCGACTGGACAATGGTGAGCGCGTACACGGGCCATGGCGTGGACCACAACCATTTCGCGAACCGCAACCATTTCTTCACCTGTGCGATTCTACGTGGGAGGTCGGTCTTTTCCGATGACGTAAGGAGAAGAGCGGTAACCCGGACAGTCGGAGGCGGCGTCTATCCTTGTGAGCCATGGACAGCGCAGCGTCGGCGGGGGCCGAGGGAAGGGCGGAGCCCGGTCCCGTTTTCGATTCTCTCGCGGGGCAGCCGGAGGTCCGGGCGGCGCTGGCACGCGCGGCGTGGGTCGCGCGAAGCTGGATGTCCGGGGACGGAGGGCAGGATTCCGCGGCGGTCCGCGCCCACGCCGAGGCGGCCGTCGGAGCGATGACCCACGCATGGCTCTTCACCGGTCCTCCCGGCTCCGGACGCACGGTGGCCGCTCGCGCCTTCGCCGCCGCCCTCCAGTGCAGCGATCCGGCGATCGTGGGCTGTGGGCAGTGCCGGGGGTGCGTCACCGTGCTCGCAGGGACGCATCCCGATGTGCACGTCGCTCGCACCGAGCGGCTCTCGCTGCAGCTCGCGGACGTCCGCTCGGTGATCGAGCGGGGCAACTCCCGCCCGGTGAGCGGTAATTTCTCCGTCGTCATCGTCGAGGACGCCGACCGGCTCACCGAGCAAGCGGGAAACGCGCTGCTCAAGGTCATCGAGGAGCCGAGCGGCCGCGCGATCTTCATGCTCTGCGCGCCGACGGACGATCCGGCGGACGTCATGGTCACGCTCCGCTCCCGTTCCCGGCACGTCTACCTTCGCACCCCGGGCGCAGAAGCGGTCGAGGCGGTGCTCCGCGCGGACCCGGACGTGC
>NZ_DAINST010000159.1:0-1659 GCF_036741115.1 Dietzia sp. | reverse complement strand
CGGAGGCCGGGCTCGACGTCGCCCAGTCCCTCATCCGCTGGGACGTCGAAGGCTTCGGCCACCGCGAGCTCGCCGAGCGCCGCGAGGTCGGGTTCCCGCCGGCCGCGCACATGTTCGCCATCGACGGGGCGGCCGCCGACGTCATGGATGTTTCCGACTACCTCGAAGAGCAGGCCGCCGCGAAGCTCGGCGCGGAGCCGGAGATCCTCGGCCCAGTCGACGTGCCGGAGAGCGAGCCGCTGCCCGGAGTGGCTCCCGACGCCACTCCCGAGAGAATCCTCGTGCGCGTGCCCGCCCGGCGTGTCGATGCGCTTGCGGCGGCGATCAAGGCGGCAGTGGTCTCGCGTGCCTCGCGGCGGGAGGGGCAGGCCGTTCGCGTCCGCCTCGACCCGCTGCATATCGGCTGAGAGGTGGCTAGGCGGACTCGCGGGACCGTCGGCAATACAATGGCTCTAGACCCCGGATGCCGGGAGGATGTTGCTTCGGGCGCATCCGCTCGCGGCGCGGCAGAAACTGCGTGCCGCGGCCCCGACCGAGCACACCGGCGACACGGCAAGGCTGCGATACGAACAGCACAGACAGAACCGAGGCGCGCATGGCGATCCGACCGATCCGACTCTTTCCCGACCCCGTCCTCCGCACCCGTGCGGAGGAGGTCGGCGACTTCGGGGCGCGCGATCTCGAGGTGCTGATCCGCGACCTCTTCGACACCATGGACTTCGCCCAGGGCGTGGGCCTTGCCGCGCCGCAGGTCGGGATATCGAGCCGCGTGCTCGTCTACGACGATCGCGAGGGGAACCGAGCGGCCCTCGTCGACCCGGAGTACGACGTGCTCTCCGACGAGAGCGAGTCCGACTACGAGGGATGCCTGTCGGTTCCCGAGATCGGCGGGGACGTCGAGCGACCGTTCGAGATCGAGGTTCGTGGCAAGAACGCCGAAGGTAAGTCGGTGCATTTCGTCGCGCAGGGCTTCCTCGCGCGCATCATCCAGCACGAGACCGATCACCTCGACGGCACGATGTTCATGCAGCGTCTCGATGGTGATGCCCGCCGCGAGGCCATGGGTGCGATCCGTGCCGCGGAGTGGTTCGGGCACGGCTCGATCGTCGGCGACCTCGTGTTCGACGACGACGCCGCTGCACGCACCTACGCCGACGAGCAGTTCAAGGCAGGGGGAGCAGGCCGATGAGAATCGTCTTCACAGGAACCCCCGAGACCGCCGTGCCCTCGTTGCGGGCGATACTCGATTCCGGTCGACACGAGGTCGCCGCCGTGATCACCCGGCCCGACGCGCCGAAGGGGAGGGGCCGCACGCTGCATCGCTCACCCGTCGGCGAGGTCGCCGACGCCGCGGGCCTGCGCGTTCTCACCCCGGCGAGCGCACGCGATCCCGAGTTCGCCGCACAACTCCGCGAGCTCGATGTCGAGGCCGCGGCGGTGGTCGCCTACGGTAACATCCTCCCGCAGGAGGTCCTCGATATCCCGCGGTTCGGATGGGTGAACCTCCATTTCTCCCTGCTGCCCGCGTGGCGGGGCGCCTCGCCCGTGAACGCGGCGATCGCCGCGGGCGACGAAATCACAGGCGCGTCGACGTTCCGTCTTGAAGCCGGCATGGACACGGGCCCCGTCTACGGCACGATCACCACGGAGATCGAGCCC
>NZ_DAINST010000158.1:0-1797 GCF_036741115.1 Dietzia sp. | reverse complement strand
TGAACAACCTGCGCGTCTCCGGCGGCTACGGGGCATGTTTTCAGTGGGCCCGCCTGACGCTCGACCCCGGCGGGTACCCGGGCAGCACGATGATGAACCCCGAGGCCAACTCGATCGGCCTCGGCGACTGTACTCAGGACATCACGGTGCACTGGAAGAACCTCGACTCGGGAAACGAAGACTCTCGGGTCTGGACCGCTGAGGGTCCGGGCTGGGTCAACGGCCCGGTGCACCCCTACGACTCGATCCTCGGCACCGGGACCGGAACGGTGGAGCTCTGGGCGACCGCGGAGAAGAGCGGAGCGAGCTCGGAGACCGTCACGGTCGAGGTCCCCGAGTACCAGCCCTGATCCCGTCTCGCACGACGAGGACAGGAGTCGCCGCCACCGCGAATCATGCAGTTCCGTACGGACCATGCACTTTTGGTGCGCAAGCTCCCGAACGACCTGCGGAAACGCAGGGTCGAGCAACCAAAAGTGCATGATTCGTCGGCGGTCGCCCCCAATACGGCTGAACCGACTCAGTCCAGGTACTGCCCGACCTCGTTCTCGAACTCCGCGCTCCCGATCTCCTCGAGCGCCTCCTCGGCGAACTGCACGTGATACAGCTCGGCGTAGCGCCCATTCGCGGCGAGCAGCTCCGAGTGGGTTCCGCGCTCGACGACCCGGCCCTCCTCAAGCACGAGGATCTCCGAGGCCGAGCGCACCGTCGACAACCGGTGGGCGATCACGAGCGCGGTGCGGTTCGCCATAGCCTCGTTCAACGCCTCCTGGATCGCCGCCTCGTTCGTCGAGTCGAGCGCCGACGTCGCCTCGTCGAGGACCACCACCGCCGGCGACTGGAGTAGCAGCCGCGCGATGGTCAGGCGCTGGCGCTCGCCGCCGGAGAGGCGGTAGCCGCGGTCGCCGATCACGGTGTCGAGGCCGTCGGGGAGCTCGCGGATCAGCCCGTCGAGGCGCGCCCGGCGCAGGGAATCCCAGAGCTCGGAGTCGCCGGCGTCGGCCTTGGCGATCCGCAGGTTGGCCCGCACGGTGTCGTGGAACAGGTGCCCGTCCTGCGGGACCATCCCCACCGCCGAGCGCAACGAGGCGAACGTCGCCTCGCGCACGTCGACCCCGCCGATCCGCACCGCGCCAGAGTCTACGTCGTAGAGCCGCGGCACGAGGTTTGCCAGCGTCGACTTCCCCGCTCCAGAGGATCCCACGAGCGCCACGATGTCGCCCGGGGCGGCGTGGAGGTCGATGCCGTGGAGGATCTCCTCGCCGCCGCGACGGTCGAGGACGGCGACCTCCTCGAGCGAGGCGAGCGAGACCTTGTCTGCGGTCGGGTAGCCGAAGTGGACGTTGTCGAACTCCACTGACACAGGCCCGGAAGGGATGTTCCTCGCCTTCGGCGACTCGGCGATCAGGGGCTCGAGATCGAGGATCTCGAAGACGCGCTCGAAGGACACGACTGCGCTCATGATGTCCACGCGGGCACTGGAGAGCGCCGTCAACGGCCCGTAGAGGCGGGTGAGCAGCAGCGCGAGCGAGACCACCGAGCCGGCCTCGAGCCCACCCCCGAGCGCGCTCCACCCGCCGAAGCCGTAGACGAGGGCCAGCGCGAGGGTCGAGATCAGGGTGAGGGAGTTCATGAATATGCCCATGGCGTAGCCCGTGCGCACTCCGATGTCCCGGACGCGCTCGGCTCGGGAATCGAACTCCGCCGCCTCGGCGCTCGGCTCGCCCATGAGCTTGACGAGGGTCGCGCCGCCGGCGTTGAGGCGCTCGGTCATCTGGGCGTTCATCGACGTGTTGA
>NZ_DAINST010000157.1:0-1879 GCF_036741115.1 Dietzia sp. | reverse complement strand
CGAAAACGGTCATGGCGTTGCGCTGGGCGGTCGAGCCGGAAGCCGAGATGGAATCCGAGACCTCACAGCCGTCGCCCGAACCCGAGGCATCGGACGAGCTGCTGTCGCTGCTGCAGGCGGCGAGGCCAATAGAGGCGACCGTCGCGATGCCGAGAAGTGCACCTACGCGCTTGGTGTTCACGAACATATCCTCCGTTGATAGTCCGGTCCGCCAAGCTCCGGGTTGCGGTGCGGACCGAGTGCATTTTCGCTGGCCGACAATGCGCCGTGCCCGGCCCCACGGGCACGCCGGGAAGGACGGAACAGTACTCCCGGGCGTTGCGCGGAGGAGCGCACATCATCACCGAGGCAACACGCTAAGCATCCTTTATTTACGCGTTCCATACTCAAGGTGAACAAGGGGTAAATTGGCAGCTAAAGCCCGACGGAGTTGCGTAATAACCTGAGAATTGGGGGAGAAAAAGCCGGTCGGCAGTACCCCCGCTTCACCATCGCCGCAGGTCCCTGCACCACTCGGTGTCGGTCGGCAGCACTCTCTGTGATCTCGCTCTCAGGTTCGCGGCGCGGCCACCCCCGCGACAGTTCCTCCCCTACGCACCGACCGGCCCGTACATCACGTCCCTCTTGGCCACGGCGAAACCGAGCCGCTCGTATGCGTGGATCGCCTTCTCGTTATCGCCCTCGACGTATAGCTCCACGGTGTCGATGCCCTCGGCCTCGAGGTGCGCGATGCCCACCGCCGTCAACCATTGCCCGAGCCCGCGGCCCTGTGCGGAGGGATCGACCCCCACCACGTAGACCTCCCCCAACGGCTTCCCGCTGGGCCCGGCTGCGTTGTTGTCGTCACCGTCGACCGTCTTCGTCCAGTGGAACCCGGAGACCACGAGCGGCTCCCCCTTTTCGACGGCGAGGAAGAAGCCGGCGGGATCGAACCACGAGACGTCCATGCGCTCGCGCAGCGTCTCGAGCGTCCAGCCGCCCTGCTCGGGATGCCACGAGAACGCCGCGTTGTTGACCCGCAGGATCGCCGCGTCCACGGCGTCGGCGCCGAAGCGCTCATACGCGGTACGGAGGTCGAGGATCTCGATCTCGGGGTCCTCGCGGCCCGCCGCCTCGGCGATCGACGGCGCGCCCTCGCGCTCGCGTTCCATCACGAGCAGCTCGCGCACGACACCCATGCCGAGCGCGCCCGCAATGGCCTTCGCCGCCGGCCCGTCCCCGTGCGCCCAGAAACGCATGTGCGGATGACGGCGGACGAGCCATTTGGCCAACCGGCCGCCCAGCCCCCTGCCGCGGAACGGGACGGCGACGACGAACTCGACGTCGTGGCCTTCGTCGGAGTCTGCGGCCTGCGCGTACGCGGCGAGCGCCTTCGCCGGCGCGGTCTCGACCTCGACCTCTGCCTCGTTCTCGACTTCGACTTCGACTTCGACGAGCACGTGCGCGATTCCGGGCTGCGGCCTGTCGAGCGCGAGGAGCGGCTGCTCACCAAGAGGCGCGACGCCATCGGCGGCCTCGGCCGCAGCCGTGATCGCCCTGATCTGCGACACGCGCTGCGGGTCGAGCGTGCCGAGCTCGGTGAACTCCGGCTCGCCGGTGAACTCGATGCGCCCCGCGGCGCCGTCTCGTGCGGCCGTGTCGCCTGTGTGGGCCGTGCCGCCCTGCTGTTCCTCCATGCCACCACTGTGCCCCGAGCGCGGCCGGGCCCGCCAGAACCCGGCGGTTCCTGTCGGCACCGCGGACGCCCGCCGGCGCCCGACTGGGCCTTACTACGGGTGGACGGCCTTGTACCCCACGTTGCGGACGGTCCCGATGAGCGCTTCGTTCTCCGATCCGAGCTTTGCCCGGAGGCGGCGGACGTGGACGTCAACCGTGCGGG
>NZ_DAINST010000156.1:0-2022 GCF_036741115.1 Dietzia sp. | reverse complement strand
GGTGCGACCTTGTGCGAGGGCGGGACGGACTCACCGTCGATCTTCACGTGCCCCGCGCGGCACGCCTTCGCGGCCTGGGTGCGCGAGGGGAACAGTCGCACCGCCCACGTCCACGCGTCGACGCGGCCCGTGGCGCCGGAATCGTTGCCGCTCAGCGGCCCGTCCCCCCGACGCCGTTGTTCGGGTCGATGCCCTTGCGGACCTTGGACCAGTAGTAGGCCCCTCCGCCCACGGCGACGACGAGACCGAGGACCAGCCAGAACCACGTGGTGAATACGAGCGAGAGGACGACGCCGCCGACTACTCCGCCGCCCACGCAGACCGCCGCCGAACGGGCGCTCTTGCGGACCTCCTGCTTGCGGGCCTCGATGGGGTTGTTGTTGTTGTACGGCTGCATCGTCATGCGTCCAACGGTACCGCCCGCTCGGTGCGCACGGCAGGCTCAGGAACCCACCCGGCTCCCCCGGCGGTGAGCGCCGCGAGGAGGGACGCCGCCGGGCCGATGTCGTCGGTGGCGATCCGCAACGTCACCTGCTCGGCGTAGTCCGTTCCCACGACGTCGATGCCGAGCGAGCGCACATCCGCCTCGAGGCGGCCGGCGATATCGTGCCCGATCCGGGTGCTCCAGCCGCGCGTCGTCACGACCTCCACCAGGCCCGCAGCCCGCGCGTCCGCGACGGCCAGCGCCACCGCATCGCCGTAGGCGCGGACGAGCCCTCCCGTTCCGAGCTTGGTGCCGCCGAACCGGCGGATCACCACGGTCACGACGTCGGAGAGCCCGGCTCCGAAGAGCTGATCGAGCATCGGTGTGCCGGCGGTCCCGGAGGGCTCCCCGTCGTCCGACGAACGGGCGATGGGCATGGCGCCGGGCTGCTCGGATTGCGCGTCGAGCACGAAGGCCGAGCAGTGGTGGCGGGAATCCGGGTACGCCTTTCGTTGCTCGGCGACGAACGCCCGCGCCTCCTCTTCGGAGGACGCACGCGTGAGCCGGCAGAGGAATCGGCTGCGCTTCTCCTCGTATTCGCCGCTCGCGACAACCCCTGCGGGGAGGGTGAGCACGGGATCGGGAAGGGGTTCGGTGCGGGCACCGGCGCTCTCGGCACCGGCGCCGCCCTTACCGACGGCTCCGGCGCCCTCTATCTCAGCGTTTCCCACGATTATCGCCCGCGCCCGCCGTGCTCTACGTGAGGTACGTGTATGCCGGGGTACCCGGCTCGAGGCGCTCGCAGTGCAGCGGCGAAGCGTCCATGCGCTGCTGCAGGGCGCCGAGGTCCTTGGCATAGCCGAGCTCGATACCCACGAGGGCGGTGCCGGTATCGCGGTTGTTCCGCTTGAGGTACTCGAAGCGGGTCACGTCGTCTTCGGGACCGAGGACCTCGTTGAGGAAGCGGCGCAACTGGCCCGGTTCCTGCGGGAAGTTGACGAGGAAGTAGTGCTTGAGCCCCTTGTGGACCAGCGAGCGCTCGAGGATCTCGCTGTAGCGCGAGACGTCGTTGTTGCCCCCGGAGAGGATGCACACGACGCTCGAGCCGGCATCGATGTGGAGGTACTCGAGGATCGCCGTGCTCATCGCCCCGGCGGGCTCGGCGATAACCCCTTCGGTCTGGTAGAGGTCGAGCATCGCGGTGCACACCGCGCCCTCGTCGATCGTGCGGACGTCGATCCGGTCCGCGAGCGCAGAGTACGCCTTCCATGGCGTGTCCCCGATCCGCTTGACCGACGCGCCGTCGACGAACGTGTCGACGTGCGAGAGGGTCACCTGCCGTCCCTCGCTCGCCGCGGCCGTGAGCGAGGCGGCGCCCTGCGGCTCGACCGCGACGATCCGACAGTCCGGCGCCTTCTCGGCGAGGTAGGTGGCGATGCCGGCGAGGAGTCCGCCGCCGCCGACGGGCACGATCACGAGGTCGGGAGTCGTGTCGAGCTGCTCGAGGATCTCCACCGCGATGGTGCCCTGGCCCGCGACCGTCTCGGGGTGGTCGAAGGGCGGCACCATCGTGGCGCCGTAGTCCGAGGCGTCGGCGA
>NZ_DAINST010000155.1:0-2051 GCF_036741115.1 Dietzia sp. | reverse complement strand
ACCAGCCTGCGTGAGTCCGCGGGCAGCTCCTCGCGCACGGCCTCCGCCTTCTCGATGTTGCGGCACGCCATGATGACCCGCGCGCCGGCGGCCGTGAGCGCCTTGGTGCTCTCCAGGCCGAGCCCCGAATTCGCTCCCGTGACGACGAAGGTGCGTCCGGTCTGGTCGACGATATCGGCTTCGGTCCAAAGTTGAGTTGCCATTGCGCTCATTAAACACAACTCTCGCGGGCCGCGCGCGGATTCGCGACGCTCAGGAAGTGTGGGAAAAACGCCTGCGGTATGACGTCGGAGTGGTCGAAAATGCCGCGGCGAAGCTCTGTCGAAACGTCACAGGACTGGCGAATCCGCAGGTTCGGGCGATCCGGTCGATCGTCCACCCGGTCGTCTCGAGTAACCGGCGGCCCTCGTCGAGCCGGCGCGCCGCGATCCACCGCGCAGGGCTCGTCCCGGTCGCCTCTCGAAAGCGGCGGGTGAAATTGCGCGTGCTCATCTGCGCCCTGGCCGCGAGGGTATCGACCGTCAGCGGCTGTTCGAGGTTCGCGACGATCCATTCGAGAAGGTCGCTCATCGGGCCGTGCTCGGACGGAGCGGGCATCGGGCGACGAATAAATTGGGCCTGCCCGCCGTCTCGGTGTGGCGCGATGACGAGTTTCTGAGCGACCGCCGCGGCGTGCTCCGCGCCGAGCTCGGTCCGCACGAAGTGAAGGCACGCGTCGAGCCCCGAAGCGGTGCCGGCGGAGGTGAGAACGTCCCCGTGGTCCATATACAAGGCGTCCGCGGCCACCTGTACCCGCGGGAACGATCGCGCCAACTCCTCGGCGCCCGACCAATGGGTGACCGCGGCGCGGCCGTCGAGGATTCCGGACGCCGCGAGCGGGAACGCGCCGAGGCACAGGCCGACGACCTGCGCGCCGGTCTCATGGGAGCGGGAAATGCCTTCGCGGAACCACCCCTCGACAGGCCTGAAATCGGAATGCCACGACGGGATAACCACGACATCGGCGGCCTCGAGGGCTTCCGGGCCCGACAGCGCCGCCAGCTCGACGCCTTCGGCGGTGCGAACGGGAGAGCCCGAGTCGCTCCACACGGTGAGCGTCCAGTCGCTTGCGGCAGGCAACTTCGCCGCCTCGCCGAACACCGAAAGCGGCGCCGCAGCGTGGAACATCGAGATGCCGTCGAATACGTAGATTGCGAAGTTCATAGCTCAGTTGGCCCGATTCCATCGAAGGTGTGCCAGAAAGACACTCGCGAATATAGGTCGTGTCCACCACGATGGATGGTGACCGGGAGGGAACCGCTCAATCCCAACCAGTGGAGGACCACCATGACCACCCCGAGTCGCGCGCTCGTCATCATCGATGTTCAGCAGGAGTACTTCGATGGGCCGCTCGCCATCGCCCACCCGCCGCGAGAGGAAGCTCTCTCCAACATCCTCGCCGCCGTCGACGCCGCGACCGAGGCAGGACTCCCCATCGCCTCGTTCACGCACGCGTACCCCGAGGGGGCGCCCGTGTTCGCCGAGGGCAGCGAAGGGCAGAAGCTCCATCCCGAGATCGCGCGCCGTGAAACCGGCGAATGGAAGACCGCGACCAAGACGGTGGCCAGCGTATTTTCCGAATCGGACCTCGCCGAATGGCTTCGTTCCAAGGAAGTGGACACCATCACGCTCGTCGGATTCATGACCAACAACTGCGTGATCGGCGCTGCGGTCACCGCCGAACCGCTCGGCTTCTCCGTCGAGGTGCTCTCGGACGCCACAGGTGCGATCAACCTGAAGAACGCCCGAGGCGACGTCCCCGCGAAGGCCGTGCACGAAACCCTCATGGTTCTGCTCAATTCGAACTTCGCCTCCGTCGCAACGACAACCGAGTGGACCGCCGCTCTGGAAAACGGAACGCCGCTGGAAGGTAGCAACCTCGTGTCCTCGGCGACGGGGGCCTAGTGTGAACGCCCCGGCCCATCCGGAGGCAATTGTTACGGGGCGCGCGCCGGTCCGAAACACAGTCGTTTCACGCCGTTCACGGGAGTAAACCTCGCCGAAATGCCGCG
>NZ_DAINST010000154.1:0-2176 GCF_036741115.1 Dietzia sp. | reverse complement strand
TCATTCTGGGAGGCTTACCCAATGGCAAAGAACATCGACTTCAACGGCCGCGTAGCGATCATCACCGGTGCGGGCGGCGGCCTGGGCCGCGCCCACGCGCTCCTCCTCGCGGAGCGCGGCGCGAAGGTCGTCGTCAACGACCTCGGCGGCGACGTCCACGGTGCCGGTGGCGACGCCTCGCCCGCCCAGAAGGTCGTCGACGAGATCACCTCCAAGGGTGGCGAGGCCATCGTCGACGGCTCGGACATCACCGACGCCGCTGCGGTCGAGAAGCTCGTCGCGAACGTCAAGGAGAAGTGGGGACGCATCGACATCCTCATCAACAACGCCGGCATCCTCCGCGACAAGTCGTTCGCGAAGATGGAGCTCGACGACGTTCGCAAGGTCCTCGAGGTCCACCTCATGGGCACGGTCAACTGCACCAAGGCCGTCTGGCCCGTCATGGTCGAGGCCGGCTACGGCCGCATCCTCATGACCACCTCGGCCTCCGGCATCTACGGCAACTTCGGCCAGGCCAACTACGCCGCCGCCAAGTCCGGCATCGTCGGCTTCATGAACACCCTGGCCATCGAGGGCGAGAAGAAGGGCATCCACGTCAACTCGCTCGCGCCTTCGGCCGCGACCCGCATGACCGAGGACCTCCTCCCCGAGAACGTCCTCGAGCTCATCCAGCCCGAGGCGATCTCCCCCGGCGCGCTCTTCCTCGTTTCCGAGGCCGCGCCGACCAAGAAGATCCTCGGCGCCGGCGCGGGCGTCTTCGCCGTCTCGCAGATGGTCGAGGCCCCCGGTGTGTTCATCCCCGAGGATGCGCGCACCCCCGAGGTCATCGCCGAGCGCTGGGCCGAGATCGAGGACGTCTCGAAGGACGCCGCTCCCCTCGGCTCCGCCTTCGACCAGACGGCCAAGTACGTCAAGCTCGCTGCCAAGGAGCTCGGCATCGAGCTTCCCTCCTAGGGATTCGCCGTCGCGGGCAGCACTTCCCCGCCTCGCTTGAAGGACCCCCGCGCCTGACGCCGGACGTGCCCATCGGCACGACGGCCGCCGGCGCGGGGGTCCTTTCTCTTGCCCTGTTTCCTACTGCGTCGCGACGAAGACCTCGTCGCCGAACATTCCGAGTCCGACCCGGACCACACCAGCCCAATCATTCGGAACTTGATAAACGAGGTTCCCGCTCACAGTGCCTCCGGCGTACATCTCGCCCTCCAGTCGTGGCTCGGGAAACACCACGGCGTTGTGATCGTGCCACTGGAAGACCCTGCCGTCGTCGGCGACGAGAGCCACCGGAAGCATTAGTGCGTCCTGGGAACCCTCACCCTTGTAGGTGACGGTCAGATTGACCATCGCGTACTTGAACCCCTCGGCGGCCGGCTCGTTGTAGGGATTGGCCGAAGCGACGTCGGCGTCTACGTTCGGCGTAAACGAGTTGACCACCATGTCCCAGTCGTCGTTGCTCAGCGTCTCCCCGATCGCCGCCGGGTTATCGCGCGAGCCCTTCTCGTCCGAAGCATTCTGGCCGCTGAACAGCGAATTCGCGGAGTCCGTGGACCCGCTGGAACCGGAGGACGAATCGACGCGGGCGGTGCCGCCGAAGGCATCGTCCACTGCATCGGACACCACCATGGTGAACACCACGACACCGACCACTGTCCCGATGACCGAGACGATGACCGCCGCAAGCGCGGCGCCCTTCCGCTTGGCCGGGAGACACAACGCGACGATCCCGAGCACGAGGGCGAGCGGCAAGAGCACCCAGCCGACGATGAGCGCGCCGGGGATACACGCGAAGATCGCGCCGACGATCGCCGTGACCAGGGCGACGATTCCGAGCACGTTCCGACCCTTCTGCACCGGCTGCTGTCACTGCTGCGAGGACGGCGGCTGCCATTGCTGGTTGTTGTACATCGGAGGCTGCGGCGCGAGTCCGGTCTGCGGGAACGTGCCGGACTGCGGAAGAGGTCCGGACTGGGGGTACTGCTGGAAATCTGCCATCGCGGGCTCTTTTCTCATGTTCGAACGCCGAGGTCTGGCGTAACTCCCGGTCACGGGAGGATCGGATACATGAGTAAGAACTTATAGTGGGCCTACGACATTCAGGGAACCCGCAGGTAAATGCCATCTTTATGTGCGCGATGGATAACGCCGCCGTCGGCGTCAGACGACAGACCTCGTGTCACCC
>NZ_DAINST010000153.1:0-2389 GCF_036741115.1 Dietzia sp. | reverse complement strand
CGGGATCTTCGACGTGTTCCCCGATGGCGCCGGCCGCGACGCGCACCTGTCCGGCGCAGTCGCTGCCGCTCTCGGCGAGCAGACGGGCAAGCTGTTCAGCGAGCCTACGATCGAGAAGCTCGACGTCGTGGGCTCCAAACTCCCCGCCTGACACCACACAACGGGAGTACTGGCCCAGAAAGGATGGGTCGCTGCGCGCGGTGACTTCGGGCTTACACAGTCCGCTGACGTCGTGGTAGCGGCCCCTTCTCTTGCGGCCTATCGTTAATCACCAACAGATCGGAGAACCGCGATGACAGGAACTGACGATGGCGTTGCCACGACGCGTTCACCCGAGGTAGCAGTGATCGGGGGCGGGATCGTCGGTCTGTCGACGGCGTACGCGCTGCGGGAGCAGGGCGTGCCGGTGCGCTTGTACGAGGCTGGTCTGCCCGGGACGGGTCAGTCCGCAGGCGAGTCGCGGATCTTCCGGCATGCCCACGACGACCCGCGACTCGTCGCTTTCGCGCGCGAAAGCCGCGGCGTATGGGATGAGTGGGCCGAACACTTCGACGTCGAGCTGGTCTCATCAGACGGTGTCCTGGCGATCGGAGACAGCGCCCTGGCGCGGCTGCGGGTGCTCGACCAGGTCGGCGGCGTGGAAGCGCACGAGATCGACGCGGCCGAGGTCGCCCAGCGAATGCCGCTGCTCGCTGGGTACTCGGGGCCAGCGGTGCTCGACGAGTCGGGCGGCGCGATCCGTACCCGAGCCGCGATCACGGCACTCGCGGGTGCCCTCGCAGATGCCATCACCACCGCAGAGGTCATCTCCATCGATCCCCGCGCCGATGGGACGGTCGAGGTGCGCAGCGTCAGCGACCGGGCTGTGTACTCCAAGGTGGTCGTGTGCGCCGGCCGCGAAACCGCCCGCCTGGCCCGCAGCGTCGGCCTGTCGCTGCCGGTTCGCCTTGCCGCACACGTCCGGCTGACCTTCGACGTGAAAGCCGCCGCCCCGGCACGAGTCGCGTGCCTGCAGGACAGCAGCGGCGTCTTCGGCGAAGTCGGCGTGTACGCGACGCCGCTACCGGGCAACAGCAGTTATTCAGTCGGACTCAGCGAAACCGTCGGCGTCCGCGACGACGGAACGTTCATCGACCCTGCGGCGATTCGATCGCTGGACGAACGCGCGCGCGAATACGTGACACGGGCGCTGCCCGGTCTCCACCCAGAGCCGCGCGACTTCCTTCACTGCTGGGTGACCGACCTCCCGTGGAGTGAGGACGGCGTGGCCGTGTGGGAGGCAGGCCCTGTCCATTTTGTGGCCGGTCACAATTTGTTCAAGCAGGCACCTGCGCTGGGTCGCGCTCTTGCCCGGGCTGCGACCGGCGGCGGTCTCCACGCCGAGCTCACGCCCGAAGCGCGCCTCGGCGAGGCCCAGAGCTAGGGCGTGTCCCCCAATCGCGGGGAGATCGCGGGCAAGGTGGATCGGGTCGAGCGCCGTCTGGCCGAGGGCGGGTCGGTAGAAGGAGGGGCCGATCATGTCTGACGACGTACGCCGCTTCGCCGGGAAGGTCGCCATCGTCACTGGCGCTGCCGGCGGGATCGGGGCCGCCCTGGCAGCGGAGCTCGTGGCGGGCGGGGCGCGGGTCGTCGCCGTGGACCTGGGCGAGATCGCCTCTCCTCCGGCCGGGGCGGTTGCGCTCGCCGGGGATGTGGGGGACACCGGCGTCATAGAAGAGACCATCGCCCTGGCCGAGAGCCAGTTCGGCCCGGTGGACATGTACTTCGCCAACGCCGGCGTGATGGGCTCGTCGGGCATCGGCACGGAGGAGGAATGGGAGCTCGGCCTGGGCGTCAATTTCCACGCCCACGTGCGCGCCGCGCGCCTACTCGTACCCGGCTGGGTCGAGCGCGGGAGTGGACATTTCGTGCCCACCGCCTCGGCCGCAGGACTGCTCACCCAGGTGGGCTCGGCGATCTACTCGGTGAGCAAGCACGCAGCGGAATCCTTCGCTGAGTGGCTGTCCGTGACTTACGGGGACCAGGGCGTCGGAGTCACGTGCCTGTGTCCGATGGGCGTCGACACCCCGCTCGTGCGCACCGCCGAGGCCTCTTCGGACCCGGCCGAGCGCCGGGCAATCCGGGCGGTGACGGCGTCCGGCGCCGTGCTCCGCGCCGACGACGTCGCCCGGCAGACCCTCGACGCGGTCGCGAAGGGAGAGTTCCTCGTGCTCCCGCACCCGGAGGTGCGCGCGATGTGGGTCAACCGGGCCAAGGACACCGATCGCTGGCTCTCGGGGATGCGAAGGATGCAGGCCGGGCTCGGAGACTAGGCGGAGCGCGGGCGCGAGGCGCGGGGCGCGGGTGTGGGCGTGGGCGTGGGCGTGGGCGGCCCCTGAGGGTGCGGCGC
>NZ_DAINST010000152.1:0-2563 GCF_036741115.1 Dietzia sp. | reverse complement strand
GTTCCGTCGTCCGTCGTCCGTCGTCCGTCGTCCGGACGATTGTCGCGGCCGAATGAACTGTCGAGTCTGGGCGATAGGTCGGGTGACGCGACCGTCGCATGAATAACGAAGGGCCTGCAGCCATGTTCATGGAGCCCTTTACCGGACCGATCAGCGGATTGATCCAGAACATCACCGGGGGCAGCACCATGGCCTCTGTCGAGGGCCTCGGCGCCCTCGGAGTCCCCGAGAACGCCGCGATGACCGCGGGCGCCTTCGCGATGATGCCGGGTTGGGTCATCGCCGCCATCTTCAACAACTTCGGGCTCTAGCGACTGGGCGGACGGCAGAGCCGAAACGAAAAGGCCGCCACAGTGGAACTCCACTGCGGCGGCCTTCGTGGTTTTCGGATTCGATGCCCCTAGACGAGCACCCCGCGCTTGCGTGCGGCGAACGCGCCGTCGATGCCGAAGCGCCCGGAGCCCGCGAGGGCGAAGAGGAGTGCGCCCACGCCGAGAACCGCGACGAACTCCCAGCCACCGTCGGTGGAGAAGAATCCCTTGTCCCCGTGGACGTAGTAGATCGCGCCCGCCATGTCGAGGAGGAACAGGACGCCGAGCACCCGGGTGATCGCGCCGAGAACCAGGAGCACTCCGCCCACGAGCTCGAGGATGATGACCACGGCCGCGGAGACCGTGGGAGCCGGGATCCCCATGCCCGCGAAGGCATCGGCCTGGCCGGCGATTCCGAAGTCGTGGAACTTCTGCCAGCCGTGGGCGATGAATACGCCGCCGAGCATGAGGCGGAAGAGCAGGAGCCCGAGGTCGTTGAGACGCAGGCTTGCCGCGGGGGTGAGTGGGGTTCGGAACATGGGGCTACCTTCGGATGTTCGGGAACAGACAGTTTTATTGTTGTCGTATCAACTAGATTGGCGCAACCGCCCCTCCCGAGACTTTCGACACACGCCGAAGATCGGGGTTCTCCCCGACGCCGAAGTCCCTGCGTCTCAGTAGGCTCGGACGCAAGCACTCATCGAACTTCTGCACCGGAGGTGCCTCATGGGATTCACCCTCACCGCGATCATCATCGCGGTCCTCGCCGGAGTCGGGGCCTACTTCGCCTGGAGCCAGAACCGGATGGTCGCCATCGCCTGCGGCGTGGTTTGCGCGGTCGCCTCGTCGTTCGCGATCATCGCCGCGTTCGTCAAGGCTGTCGCCCTTATCTTTAAGCTGCTTCCGATCCTCCTGCTCGTGCTCGCCATCTGGCTCATCTACCGGGCCGTCACCAAGCGGCGGCACACCAACGCCGCCGAGCACACCTACCGCCCCTGATCGAACCCACACGACCACAGAACGACGGCGCCGCCCCCGGAAGGGAGCGGCGCCGTCGACGTTTCGGGCCGGGTCAGGCCAGGCCAGGTTGGGCCTGGCCTAGCCGAGTCCCGCGTAGGAGTGCAGGCCGGAGACGACCATGTTGATGAAGAACAGGTTGAAGATGTTGACCACGAGTCCGGCGCAGTTGATCCACGCCGCCCGCTTTGCGCCCCAGCCTGTCGTCGCACGCGCGTGGAGGTACGCGGCATAGACGATCCAGTTGACGAAGGCGACGGTCTCCTTGGGGTCCCAGCCCCACGGGCGGCCCCACGCGGACTCGGCCCAGATGGCGCCGAAGATGATCCCGAGGCCGAAGATCGGGAAGCCGATCATCGTCGCGTAGTAGGCCATCCGGTCGATGGATTCCTTCGATGGCAACGGCCGCGCGATGGCGCCGAGGACGCCAGTCTCCTTCCCCTTCTCCTGGTACGAGCGAAGGAGGAAGGCGATGGAGAACAGGCCCGAGAGCAGCAGGATGCCCGAGCCCAACGTGATCGTCGTGACGTGGATCGGCACCCAGTAGGACTGCAGCGCCGGCATTACGGGCGCCGCGTCGGTGTAGAGGGACTTCGCGGCCACCGTCATCATGATGAGAACGGGCAGCAGCACCCACGGCCACAGCTGGCGGTAGCCCGGCTTGCGCAGGAACCACAGCGAGATGGCCATCGCGAAGGTCAGGGTGAAGACCACGTACTCGTACATGTTGCCCAGCGGCATACGCGACGTGGCAAAGCCGCGGAGCACGATCGAGGCGGCCATGAATACGGTGCCGAGCGCGGCGAACAGGTACGCGAGGCGCGCCCACGGCCCCTCGGAGGTCTCGCCAGCCTCCGCCTCGGTGACCTCGGTCGAGGAGGTCGACGACGACACCGTCGTCGAGGAGCCGCCGCCGGCCATCGCCATCTCTCGCTTCGGCGCGACCTTCTGCACGCGGTAGCGCGCATAGCCGAAGGCCGAGACCACGAGCCCCACGAGGAGCAGCGCGAATGCGGTATTGAATGTGAGGTCGGAGTACCTGGCCAGGTCCGTGTTCACGTCGACCATCAGGAGTCTTCTTTCTTCGTCGAGCCGCTCGCCGTACCCACGGCGCCACGGGGAGTCGAGGCCGCCGAGACCTCGGCAGCCTCGAGAGAGTCCACGACCGATTGTCTCATGCGGTCGAATTCCTTACCCCATCCGGCGCGATCGGTCCGGGCGAGGCCGCCGAGCGC
>NZ_DAINST010000151.1:0-2656 GCF_036741115.1 Dietzia sp. | reverse complement strand
ACGGATCCGGCGCGTACGGCTCGGGCGGATACGGCTCGAGCGGCGCGGGTTCGGGTGGGTACAGCTCGCGCCGCGGGGGAGCGGGGACGAGCCCGATCCCGCGGGCATCGGCGAAGAAGCCGGCGCTGGAGCTGGACGTCGGGGACCGGGTCAACCATGACAAATACGGCCTGGGGAAGGTCGTCTCGGTCGAGGGGTCGGGAACCACGGCCCGCGCTCGGATCGATTTCGGCGATTACGGGACGGTGCAGCTTATGCTCATCGGCGGCGTGCCGATGAGCAAGCTCTGAGTACCTCGGTCGACCGTTCGGCCGGGCCCGCGCGAGCGGGCCGGAGGAATTAGTTCTGGCCGCCGGCGGCCGCGACGTTCTGCGCGGGCGCGGGTGCCGGAGCCGAGGAGCGGCCCGGGATGGCGCCGAGCGGCGCGGCGAAACCGCCGGCCGGCTGGGCCTGCGGGACCTGCCCGGAGGCCATGGAGGCGAGCTCGCTGGAGTCCGAGCCGCCGGCGCTGCCCGCAGCGGACTGCAGGCTGGAGGCGATCCCGGGAGCGCCGACGGCGTTGCTCGGGTCCGCGTTCCCCGAGGCGTACACGAGATCGCGCAGCGAATTCGTGTCCAAGGACCCGGGGACGTTGATGTTCTCGCTCGCCTCGGAAATCGGCCCGATGCTGCCGAGGTCGATCTGGTTGAGGATGAACCACGGGATGGGATCGACGCGGTGCTTGCCGTCGTCGAGCCACACCTCGAAGTGGAGGTGGCTGCCGGTGGAGAAGCCCTCGCTGCCCATGCCGCCGATGCGCTGCCCGGCGGTCACACGCTGTCCGACCTGCACGTCGATCGAGCTCACGTGGCCGTAGACGGTGAGCGTGCCGTCGTCGCCCATCACGCGGATCCACTTGCCGAAGCCCTGGGCTGCGCCGGCGTCGACCACCACGCCGTTGGTCGCCGACTTGATCTCCGTGCCGATGTCGTTCGCGATGTCGACACCGCCGTGGAAATCGCCCCAGCGTCCGCCGTACCCGGAGCTCAGCAGGCCCACGGCGGGAGCGACGATCTTCGGCCGGCGGTCGAGCTCCTCGCGGATCTCGCGCTGGGCGTTGTTCGCCTGCCCGTCGTAGAGCGACTCGACCGCGGCGGTAGTGGAGGCGTCGCCCCACTGCACCTCGGCGGCCACGGGCTCCGAAGCGGGCTCAGCGGTGCCGCCCGCGCGGGTGTCGCCACTGGCGAGAACGTAGACGTCGGATTCGACGGCGCTGCCGTCGGCCTCCGGAGTGAACAGGCTGTTGCCCTGGTAGGCGGCAACCGTCGCACCGGCGGCGACGGCGAACATCGCCACGCGGCCGCGCACCGCGCCCGAGGGGCCGGGCGCCCGATGGGAGGTCGGGGACGTTCCAGCACCACGTGCGCTTCGACGGCTAGCGCGCCCGTCGACGCCTCCGTTGTGCTGATCCATTACGTACCCGAGGCCTTTCCGAGATCATTTCGTGATCTCCAACAAATTAATAAGGTAGCGGCCGCGCGACGGGCGTTCAAGCCAGAACGCTCATGACGCCGGACGGCGCCGTCCCCGCGGCCGCCGCGCTCGCGCGGAGGCGCGAACTGCGCAGGCGAGGCGCTTGCGGGCCGGGACATAGCGATGAATGTGGTCTTGGTCACAAAGGTGTAATGCCCCGGAGGCGGGGGAAGATGTGGCGTCCGCCGTCATGCGGGGCGTGCGGCGGACAATGGCTCGCGACCGGCGCGAAAGCTCCTCACCTTACCCGAAACCGCCACTTGACCTTACTCGTGGGTAATCACGCGCTGAGTAATGGTTCGGTGGGAGGGGCTCTGCGAGTATTTCGAGTTGGGTCTAAAGTTGAGGATTGACTCGGTTCCGGACCCGTTACCGAGGAAAATCTACGTGTCAAGATGGTGAGCTGATGGATCTCTTCGAATACCAGGCAAAGGCTCTCTTCGCCAAGCACGATGTGCCCACAACCCCGGGTCGCGTCGCGGATACGGCAGAAGAAGCGGAAAAGATCGCGCAGGAAATCGGCAAGCCTGTGGTCGTCAAGGCCCAGGTCAAGGTCGGCGGTCGCGGTAAGGCCGGCGGCGTCAAGCTGGCCGAGAACCCCGCTGAGGCGAAGGCCCGCGCCGAGGACATCCTCGGCCTCGATATCAAGGGCCACGTCGTCAAGAAGCTCCTGGTGGCCGAGGCGTCGGATATCAAGGAGGAGTACTACATCTCCTTCCTCCTCGACCGCGCGAACCGCAACTTCCTCGCCATGTGCTCCGTCGAGGGCGGCATGGAGATCGAGGAAGTCGCGAAGAACTCGCCGGATCGCCTCGCCAAGATCAACATCGACCCGGTCGAGGGTGTCGACGAGGCGAAGGCCCGCGAGATCGCCGAGGCCGGCCACCTCCCCGCCGAGGTGCTCGACGCGGCGGCCAAGACCATCGCCAAGCTGTACGAGGTCTTCGTCGAAGAGGACACCACGCTCGTCGAGGTTAACCCGCTCGTCCGCACGCCGGACGATCAGATCCTCGCGCTCGACGGCAAGGTCACGCTCGACGGCAACGCCGAGTTCCGCCAGGAGTCGCTGCAGGAGTTCGCGGATGCCGGTTCCACCGATCCGCTCGAGCTCAAGGCCAAGGAGAACGACCTCAACTACGTCAAG
>NZ_DAINST010000150.1:0-2672 GCF_036741115.1 Dietzia sp. | reverse complement strand
CCCGGCGATACCGGCGACGAGCTCGGCGAACTTGGCCTGCCCCGCCGGCGACGGGTGCAGCCCGTCTCCGCCGAGGAGCGACGAGTCCTTCTCCACGGCGCCATGCCAGTCGGCGACCGGGATACCGGCGCCGTCGATCGCCGCGTTCGTCGCCTCGGTCCAGTCACGGTCGGCGTAGGTGTTCACGCCCACGACCTTGGATCCTTTGCCCTTGACCTCCTCAACAAGCGCTTTGTAGTCACTCGCCGAAACTCCGCCGTTCGTGCCGAGCGCGATAACGACGGTGCCGGGCAGAGAGTCGATGTCGCGGCGAATGATGTTCGCCCCCTCATCAAAGGGCCGAGAGACACGTGCGTTGACCTTCACGCCCGGGATCTTCGCCTCGAGCTGGGACCGCGAGCCCTCGGAGATCGAGTCACCGACAACAAGCACCCCGCCGTCAGCGTTCCCTCCGCCGTCGGACTTCTTCGGCGCCTTGGCCGACGCCTTCTTCGCCGGATCGTCCTTCTTCTCGTCCTTGCTGGCGTCCTTCGGAGCCTCGCCGCCGCCACTGCCCGGGTCTTTGGCCTTGTCGACCCACGGCACCGGATCGACGTCCTTACCGCCGTCGCGGCCCCCCGGCCACACCTCGAAGTGCAGGTGCGGCCCCGAGGAGCCGCCCTCGGACCCCACGCCGGCGATGTGCTGCCCGGCCTTGACCTTGTCGCCGGGCTTTACGGTGATGTCGCCGAGCGGCATGTGTCCGTACACGGTGGAGAATTTTCCGTCTCCGTCTTTGCCCTCGTGGTCGATGACCACCCAGTTGCCGAAGCCCTGCGGCCCGTCGTTCGACGGGCCCGCGTTGACCACGACCCCGTCGGCGAACGCGAAGATCGGGGTGTGCATCGGCGCCGCCATATCGGTGCCCCGGTGGGTGGGACGATCCGGTGACCGGTAGCCCGATGACTCGGTGTAGTCCGACGATTTGAGCGGCTTGGAATACTCCCCGTCCGGTACGCCGCCGTCAGCCGATGACGACGTTCCCGTCGGCTTGCACGGGTCCTGTTCGTCCTCGTCCACTGCCACGATGACCAATGTCATCAGCATCACGAGGCCAAGGACCAGGCCCACCACGGCGGTCAGCGCACCGCCCTTGCCCTCGTCCATGGCTACCCCTCACCTCCGGTACGGGACTGGCGCAGTGCTTCACGCAGTTCCCGGTTTTCGCGCTCGAGCTGCGCAATCCGCGCCGGAACCTCAGCGGCACGGAGCATTGCCGCGTCTTCCGGGGCGTCCTCGCGCAGCCACGCCACGATCGTGTTGCGCGCCCAGCCTGACCTCGCGGCGACGATGTCCGCGGCCGGATACATGCGCATCCCGGAACCCATGAGCTCCACGACCTCGCTCACGCGCGCCTCGCGCTCTTCCGGCGTCGCCCAGCCCGCCCGCGCCATCTACTCGGCCCCCGCAATCGCCTTCGTGCGTGCGGCGTTGACTGCCGCGAACCGCTGGTTGGTGTCGTGCATCCCCGACGCCGACTCGGCCGGGGTGAATACGGTCTGGAACGGGATGCCCGGGCCCTCGCCCTCACCGACCTTGATGAGGAACTTGCCCATCCCCGGGGGCGGTGGCGCCTTCTCCCCCGGCCGGGCCGGCTCACCGGTGAGTGCCTCCGGTGTCGCCCAGCCCGTCACCAAGGCGACTTCGCTTTCGGAGAACGAGATGATCTGTCGCAGGCGGGTCACCTCTGCGCGCGGGATCGGTCCGATGATCTTCACGCGGGACCGTTCGAAGAAACCGCGGGCTTTCGCGCGCGCCGACTCGCTGCCCAACGACTCGCCGTCACCGACGGAGTGCGTGATCATCGTCAGCTCCGTGCCGATACCGCGATTGAGGCGCGTGAGCTCGTTGACTCGGTCGACCATCGCCTCGCCGAGGGACAACACCTGCCACATCTCCTCGATCACCACGTGGAAGGTGCGCATCTCGGCCAGTCCGGCATCGGCGAGGACGTGTGCGCCTTCGACCGCCGCCATGCCCTCCGCCCATGCGGTGAGCAGTACCGCGCCGCGCAGCTTGCGCTCGGACTGCGGGATGCGCGACACGTCGACGTCGATCATCGGGGCGTTGAGGTCCAGGCGCACGTTCCGTTCCCGGGAGTTGAACACCGACCCGAACTCGCCGCGCACCAGCGCATTGATCGAGCGGCGCAGAGCCAGCACCGCATCTTCGTACTTGAGTCGTTCGCGGGACTTCTCCTCGCCCGCCCGGTGCCGGCCGGCGACTTTCTCGCCGAGGGGTTCCTTTACCCAATCGGCCGGGGCATCGAGCCCGGCATCGGCGTACAGCTCGGGGTGACCGTCGATGAGGAGATCGCGCAGCTCCTCGAGGATCGGCGGGTTGTCGTTGGTGAAGCCGTACTCGGCGTACAGCAGGCCGATACCTGTCGCCAGAAGCGTGGTCTCGAAATCGTCGAGTGGACGGCCGCGCACGAGCTCGATCAGCCCGGCGACCGTCGTGACCTGCCGGCCCCGCAGGTCCGCCTGCACCGACCGCACGAGCGCCTCGAGATCGTCGCGGCGCTCCGGATCGTCGCTCGCTGCGGCCGCGGCTGCGGCGAGTTGCTCGAGCACGGTGCCCATCGCGCCCGGATCGAGCGGGTTCATGCGCTGATGGCCGTACCCGACCGTCGC
>NZ_DAINST010000149.1:0-2836 GCF_036741115.1 Dietzia sp. | reverse complement strand
CGATGATCACGTGGAGGCGGCGCCATTTGTCGTCGTTCGCGTGCGGCTCGTCGCGGGTGTTGATGATCCCGCGCCGAAGAGTGGTCTCGAGGCCGGAGAACACCTCGATGTAATCGGCACGCTGTGAGATCTGGAACCCGCGGCGTTCTCCGAACTGGCCGATGCCCACGCGGCCCGCACCGCAGAACACCTGGCGGGTGACGAAATGCGGGGCGACGTTCTCGGCGATGTCCCCGAACTCGACGTCGCGGCGCACGAGGTAGTTCTCGTGGGTGCCATAGGAGGCGCCCTTGCCGTCGACATTATTTTTGTAGAGCCGTACGGTCTCGTTGTCCTCGATAGCCGCCGAGGAGAGCCCGGCCGCGTGCATGATCCGCTCCCCCGCCTTGTCCCAAACGACCGCGTCGCGGGGAGACGTGACCTCGGGCGAGGAGTACTCGGGGTGGGCGTGGTCCACGTAGAAGCGCGCCCCGTTGCGGAGGACGCGGTTGGTGATCCCGAACTCGCTGGGGTCGATGAGCGACGTGGGGCGCGCGGCCGAGAGATCGAATCCGCGGGCGTCGCGCATCGGCGACTCGGAATCGTAGGACCAGCGGGCGGCTGCCTCCCGGGACACGTCGGGCTCCTCGTAGGCCCGGATCACCTGGGTGGAGGTCACGATCGAGGAGATCCCGGGATTCGCAGGCGCGGAGATGCCGAACTCGATCTCGGTGCCGATGATCCGCCCTTGTGCTGCGGCGTCCGCCGTCATGCGCCCACCTCCCCGCTCGGGGCAGATGCCGGGGTCGGGACCGGAGCCTCGGCCGCCGGGTCGGGGCCGCCCAAGGCGTGAGCCGCAACGGCCTCGACCTCGACGACCCGCTCGCCGCGCACGCCGGTGAGGCGCGCCCACTCCTGCGGGTTCGACGTGTTGGGGAGATCGGTGTTCTCGCCGAATTCGGCGTCGACGGAATCGAGGAAGTGCTCGAGCGTGAGCCCGTTGCCCGTTCCGGCGACGATGTCCTTGATCGCGAGCTTCTTCGCCCGGTCGACGATGTTCCGGAGCATGGCGCCCGAGACGAGGTCGGCGAGGTGGAGGTCCTGCTTGCGCCCGGAGACGAAACGGAGCGTGGCGTAGCGGGTATCGGCCTCGCGGCGGAAGAGGTGGTCGACGACGTCGCGCGCGATGCGTGCCGCGTGCTCGGCCGGAGTCGCCCCGTCCATCTCGGCGGTGTCGAAGCGCAGGCCTGCGACGATGTACTTCGACAGGATGTCGAGCGACTGATCGCGTCCCGGGCGGTCGATCCGGATCTTGAGGTCGAGGCGTCCCGGGCGGAGGATCGCCGGGTCGATCATATCCTCGCGGTTCGACGCGCCGATGACGATAACGTTGCGGAGGTCCTCGACGCCGTCGATCTCCGCGAGGAGCTGCGGGACGACGGTGGTCTCCATATCGGAGGAGACGCCGGCGCCGCGGGTGCGGAAGATCGAGTCCATCTCGTCGAAGAAGACGATGACCGGATGGCCGTCTGTCGCCTTCTCCCGCGCCCGCTCGAAGACGTTGCGGATGTGCCGCTCAGTCTCGCCGACGTACTTGTTGAGCAGCTCGGGGCCCTTGATGGAGAGGAAGCTCGACTCGGGGACGGCCGGGCGGCCCTCGGCGGTGGTGGTGTCCGCGCGGGCCTCCGAGCGATCGCTCCGGTCCTTCTCCGCCGCCGCGACCGCGAGCGAATGCGCGACGGCCTTCGCGATGAGCGTCTTGCCGCAGCCGGGGGGACCGTAGAGGAGCAGGCCCTTGGGCGGATCGAGGTGGAACTCCCGGTAGAGGTCCTGGTGGAGGAACGGCAGCTCGATAGCGTCCCGGATCTCCTCGATCTGGGTGCCGAGGCCGCCGATCTCGCCGTAGGAGACGTCGGGCACCTCCTCGAGGAGCAGTTCGTCGACCTCTGCCTTGGGGACCACCTCGAAGGCGAACGAGGTCTTGGTGTCGACGAGGAGCGCGACGCCCGCGCGGAGGCGCTGCTCGCGCAGCGATGCCGAGAGGTAGACGATGTGCTCTTCGTCGTTGCCGAGCACGACCCGCGCGCGGATGCCGTCCGCGAGGACGTCGCGGAGCGTGGCCGTGACGCCGGACGGGGCCTGGTCTGGGATGGCCTCCACGATGGTGAGGGCCTCGTTGAGCCGCACGGTGGTGCCCGGGCTCAGCTCCGAGGCGCGCACTCGCGGAGAGATGGTGAGGAGCATGCGACGGCCGGAGGTGTACACCTCGGCGGTCTCCACCTCGCCGGTCGGAGCGCCGGGCAGCGTACCGGAGGAGAGGCGATCGGCCTGCGCCGTGCGGGCCCGGGCGATTCCGGAATCGGTTCCGGTGTCGGTACCGATGGACGAATCGGCAGACGGGACGGGCTCGGAGAGCGCGACGACGACGCCGTAGGTCGATGGCGGGGTGCCGAGGCGTTCGACCTCCCCCTTGAGGGCCTCGAGCGCGTCTCGGGAGTCGGTGAGCAGCTCCGCGAGCCGCTTGTTCCGCGCGGAGAGAGCATCGACCTTGATGGTCTTCTCCCGCGTGTTGCGCTCGGACTTCTCGAGTTGGCTGCGGAGCGCGGCCAGTTCCTCGCGCTGCGATCCTTCGCCTGCGGTCGTGCGATCGGTCATGTGACCACACCCTCTCTGTCGCGTCGGCGCAATGGTCGGCGCCGATCGACTCCGTGGCGGCGCCCCCCGGGTGCCACCGACGATCTACAGCCCGCCCGGAGCTCCGGGGACTCGGTGGAATTCACGTAGCCGGGGAGCTCGTGAACCCCGTGTAGTGAGCGAGTCCCGTGAGGCAAGGGTGGGCTCACCTGTCCAGACTAGT
>NZ_DAINST010000148.1:605-2849 GCF_036741115.1 Dietzia sp. | reverse complement strand
TAGATGTCGACGAACATGGTGTCGCCGCCGTACTCCTCGGGCACGAGGCCGTACTCGGTCATCTGGCCACGGATCTTCGCGGGATCAGCGCCCTCCTTATCGATCTTGTTGACCGCCACCACGATCGGCACCTCTGCCGCCTGGGCGTGGTTGATCGCCTCGACGGTCTGCGGCATGACGCCGTCGTCCGCCGCCACGACGATGACCGCGATATCGGTCGACTTCGCACCGCGGGCACGCATGGCGGTGAATGCCTCGTGGCCCGGGGTATCGATGAACGTGATCGTCCGCTCGCTGCCCTCGACCTCGGCCTGGACCTGGTAGGCGCCGATGTGCTGCGTGATGCCGCCGGCCTCGTCCGCGCCGACGTTCTCGCGACGGATGGTGTCGAGGAGGCGGGTCTTGCCGTGGTCGACGTGACCCATGACGGTGACCACCGGGGGCCGCTTGGCGAGATCGTCGTCGCCGCCCTCGTCCTCACCGAAGCTGAGGTCGAAGGTCTCGAGGAGCTCGCGGTCCTCGTCCTCCGGGGAGACGACCTGGATCTTGAAGCCCATCTCCTCGCCGAGGAGCTGCAGCGTCTCTTCGCTCACCGACTGCGTGGCCGTGGCCATTTCGCCAAGATTGAAGAGCGCCTGCACGAGCTGGGCCGGGTTGACGTCGATCTTGTCTGCGAAATCGGCCAATGAGGCACCCTGTGCGAGGCGAACGGTCTGCCCGTTGCCGTTCGGCAACCGGACGCCGCCCACCTCGGGCGCGCGCATCGAATCATATTCCTGCCGCTTCTGTCGCTTCGACTTGCGACCCTTACGGGGCGCGCCGCCGGGACGACCGAACGCGCCGGCCGCACCACCGCGACCGCGACCGCCGCCACCCGGACGACCGCCGGGACCACCACCGGGCCCGCCACGGAATCCGCCGCCGCCACCGGGGCGGTTACCGCCGCCGGGACGGCCACGGCCGCCGGGCTTGACCTTCTCTGGCATGGCACCGGGGCTCGGGTGCGCGGGCATCATGGCCGGGTTCGGACGGGGGCCGCCCTGACCACCCTGGCCACCGGGGCGCGGAGCACCGGCGCCACCGGGACGGCCTCCACCCTGCGGGCGGGGTCCACCGGCGCCACCGGGGCGCGGGCCACCCTGGCCGGGACGGCCTGCACCGCCGGGACGAGGACCGCCCTGTCCGGGACGCGGGCCACCGGGGCCCGGAGCGGGACGCGGGGCCGGGCGAGACGGCTGGTTCGTCGAGAACGGGTTGTTCGCGACGCGCGGAGCCTTCGGCCCGGGGCGCGGGCCCGGCTTTGCACCGGGGCGAGCGGCCGGAGAGGCCGGAGTGGCCGATGCTGCCTGGCCGCCGGGCTTGGGTGCCGCGGCGCCAGGCTTCGGCGCAGACGCGGGCGACTGCGGGGCTGCGGGCTTACTCTCGGCCTGCGGCGCCTTAGGCGCGGGACGCGAGGCGCCGGGTCGCGGCGCATCGCCGGCCGGGGCCTTGGCTACTGGGGCAGCCGGCGCGGCCGGCTTCGCGCCGGCGGACTTCGCCGGTCCCGGCTTGGCGCCGGGCTTGGCCGCAGCGGAACCCGAACCCGAGTTCGCGCCGGACTGCTTGGTGCCCGGCTTGGCCGACGCACCGGACGACTTCTTCTCGCCCGAATCGGAGGCGCCGCCCCCATCGGGGAAGGCCTCCTTGAGGCGCCGAACGACGGGCACCTCGAGGGTAGATGAGGCGGACTTGACGAATTCTCCCTGCTCGCGCAGCTTCGCCAGGACCTCCTTGCTCGTTACGTTGAGCTCTTTCGCGATCTCATGGACGCGGGGCTTGCCTGCCACTGTTCTCCTGTCCTATAGGGACTAAAGGCGACATGGCAGGTCGCGAAAAGCCCCTATTGATTCCGATAGCCGATCATCGTTGCGACTTCACGGTGTTCTCATCGGTTGTTGTCCATTTCTTCACTCCTCCTCCCCTGCGCCGGACGCAGGAGGGATCGATGCGTCGCCGATTTCGGCGACAAGTCCGTGCAACGCCGATACATCCGCGTCGATTCCCAAACGGAGGGCACGTGGAAACGCCTTCCGCTCGAGTGCCTTCCGCAGACAATCGGTGTCGAGGTGAACCCATGCGCCCCTGCCGGGGGCTCGCGCTCCGCGATCCGGAAGCACGGCACCACCTCCGGGGGCGGCGACGACGCGGAGCAGCGCATCCGAGACGGGCTCGGAGGTGCGGCATCCGACGCAGGTCCGCACGGCT
>NZ_DAINST010000148.1:0-595 GCF_036741115.1 Dietzia sp. | reverse complement strand
GTGCGTACCGACCGGGCGATCTCCTGTGGGCGCTGTGGCCGCCTCGCCTTGCGGCTGCGTGCCTCGTCCCACGGCTCTCGCCCTTCTCGTGCAGGTGTCATCTCGCACGCCACATCCCTGTCTCGCCTCGACGAGGTGTCCCGGAAATCGGGACCTCCGCCGTCAGAACGGGAAGGAAAATGACGCAGTGTGCAAGTTTAGCGCGAAAAGCGCTGCAAGCCTCAATCGGCGGCGACGTTCCCGGGGGCATCGGGTGCTGCTTCGGCGTCCGTCGCCGGGGCCGCGCCGGCATCGGGAGCCTCGGAGTCGGAACGGATGTCGATGCGCCAGCCGGTGAGCCTGTGGGCGAGGCGGGCGTTCTGCCCCTCCTTGCCGATCGCGAGCGAGAGCTGGTAGTCGGGCACGACCACCCGGGCCGCCCTCGCCTGCTCGTCGGCGACGGTGACCGAGATCACCTTGGCCGGCGACAAGGCGTTCCCGACGAACACCGTCGGGTCGTCGTCGTAGTCGACGATGTCGATCTTCTCGTCGTTGAGCTCCGCCATCACGGCACGGACCCGGGCACCGTTCGGGCCGATCCACGCGCCCTTGGCGT
>NZ_DAINST010000147.1:0-2896 GCF_036741115.1 Dietzia sp. | reverse complement strand
CGAGCGCTCGCGCACGCTGGAGGTGATGCTCGCGGACGCCGTGGTCATCGGGATCGAGGGGCGCCAGGTGCAGCTGTCGCACAAGACCGCCGCGCTGGCGAACAGGCTCAACGAGCAGCACCATTCGCGCACCATCGCCGAGGCGCTGTCCGCGGTCTTCGGCGGCGAGTGGACGACCACAGTGCAGCAGGGCGGCGCGGCCGCTCCGCCCGCCCCGGTGCGCGGTGGCCGCGGCGGTGCCGCACCGGCCGGAACTGCGAATACGGCGAGTCCCGCTCGCAGGGGCACCGCGGCGGGTAGCTCTGCACAGTCGCCGGCACAGGCGCCGGGAGAAACCGGTCCGCAGGCCTACGGTGCCGTGCGGCAACAGCAAGCACCACAGCAACAAGCACCGACACAGCAGCAGGCCTCTGCCCCACAGGGGCGCGGGGAACCACACGGTGGCCGCCGGCCGCAGCCGCCGGAGGACATCCCACCGCCGCCCGAGGACCCGGAGCCGCCCGAGGCGTGGGGCGACCGCGAGCAGTGGAGCACTGCGCGGCCGCCGCAGCATGCGGGTGGCGGGGAGCAGGGACCTGCGCCGTCACAGGCGAATGGTTCCGGTCCCGCACGCGGGCCGGAGACTGGTTCAGGGGCCGCGACCACGGGCGAGGCGAACGGGGACAAGCCGCGTCGCCGCACGTGGAGCGAGCGGGCCGCCGCCGCGCAAGCCGCGGAGGCGCCGCACACCGGCACGAAGATCGCCGGGATCGACCCGCAGGGGCCGCCTGTCAGCGAGCAGGAGATGGTCGACGAGGCCAGGCTAGGCCCGCAACACATGGACCACAGGACGCCGGACGAGATCGCGCTCGCCCTGCTCAAGCAGCACCTCGGCGCCACGCCGCTCGAGTAGCAGGTCCCGGGCGTGGCGCCCGGCGCGGCGGGCGCGGCGAGTGTCGGAGCGCGCGGATAGTCTGGGTACCCAGAACGGCCGTTGAAGTAGATGCACCTCGGCTTCCTGGAGGCGGGAGACCTGCCTCCAGGGAGTCGACCACCCGAACACATAGGAGAACCCATGCAGCCCGATGGAATGCAGTCCGGAGATATGAGCCAGCTCCTCGCCCAGGCGCAGCAGATGCAGCAGCAGCTCGCCGCCGCGCAGCAGGAGATCCAGCAGTCGGAGGTCGTGGGTGAGGCGGGCAACGGGCTCGTCAAGGTCACCATGGAGGGCACCGGCAAGATCACAAACGTGCAGATCGATCCCAAGGTCGTCGACCCGGAGGATGTCGAGACGCTGCAGGATCTCCTCGTCGGCGCGCTCGCCGATGCCCACTCGAAGGTCGCGAACCTCGCGGAGGACAAGCTCGGACCCCTCGCCGGCGGCATGGGCGGCGGGCTCGGGGACATGATGGGCGGGCTCGGCCTCTAGATGCCGCGTCCCCACCTGCCCACAGAGCTATAGAGAACGAACGGACACTGTGTACGAAGGTCCAGTACAGAACCTCATCGACGAGCTGGAGAAGCTCCCCGGCATCGGGCCGAAGAGCGCGCAGCGCATCGCTTTTCACCTCCTCCAAGTCGAGCCCGAGGACATCGAGAGGCTCCAGTCCTCGCTCGGCTCGATCCTCTCGGGGGTCACGTACTGCGAGGTGTGCGGCACGGTGTCCGCGGAGAAGCGCTGCCGGATCTGCTCGGATCCGCGGCGCGATCTGTCGCTCGTCTGCGTCGTCGAGGAGCCGAAGGACGTGCAGGCCATCGAGCGCACCAAGGAGTACTCGGGCGTCTATCACGTGCTCGGCGGGAGCCTCGATCCCATCAACGGGATAGGCCCCGATCAGCTACGGATCTCCCAGCTCCTGCGCCGCGTCGCCGGATCGACGCCGGAGGCGGCCACGGAATCGGAGACCGCGGACGGCGCCGAGGCCCCGGAGCCGGTCGAGGTCGGCGAGGTCATCATCGCCACCGACCCGAACACCACGGGCGAGGCAACGGCCTCGTACCTCGTCCGGCTGCTCCGGGACTTCCCGGGGCTCACCATCAGCCGGCTCGCTTCCGGGCTGCCGATGGGCGGGGACCTCGAGTTCGCCGACGAGATCACGCTCGGGCACGCCTTGTCCGGGCGACGCGTGCTCTCGCAGTCGAAGGGGGCCTAGGGGAGTAGCGATACCAGGCTTCCGTGCCCGGCCGCTAGCCCGCCTCTGGCGCCCTTCGCTCGGCGGCTAATTCCGCGCTGCCGCCCGCCGCTCGCTCCGCAACCGCTCCTGCGCTGGCACCTCGACGGGCTCCAGCGCATCCACGCCGAGCGCGCGGCTCAGCAGGAGGTCGGCGAGCTCGGGGTTCCGCGAGAGCGCCGGCCCGTGCATGTACGTCGACACGATGCTGCCCTGGACCACGCCCTCGCTCCGGTCGGCGGCAGGCGCCGATCCGCCCGCCGTGCCATTGCCGATGCCCGCCGTCACACTTCCCAGAGGGGAGGCGTCGGGGCCGAGAACGGTGGCCCCCATGTGGTTCTCGAAGCCGAGCAGCGGGGCCGAGAGGCCCGCGAGCTGCGGCGTCGAGGCGACCTCGCCGATGGAGCGGGACTTCTGCGGCGAGGTGGTCACGTCGAGTAGGCCCAGTCCGGGGACGCGCGAGCCGTCGGCGATCGCGAACCACTCGCCGAAGATCTGCATGCCCGCGCAGATCGCGAGCACGGGCGTGCCCTTCGCGACCGCCGCCTGGAGCCCGCGGAACTTCTGCAGGTGCTGCGTGGCGAGGACCTGCGCCGAATCCTCGCCGCCGCCGAGGGCGTAGATATCGCAGGACTCCGGCACGACATCGTCGAGCGTGATCCGCTCGATCTCCGCCGAATACCCGCGCCACCGCAGGCGTTGCCGCAGGATGAGCGCGTTGCCATCGTCCCCGTACGTGCCCATGA
>NZ_DAINST010000146.1:0-2922 GCF_036741115.1 Dietzia sp. | reverse complement strand
TCGGTGCTACGGGGCGGCGCCACCTACCGGTGTCCTCCCGGGCGTTTTTCCCGCCCATGACGCCGGACGTCCCCTAATAGCGAGGCAGGCTCGGATCTATCTCGGTGCTCCACTCATCAATCCCGCCGGCCATCGAGCGCACTCGGACCGCGCCGCCGCCAGCCCCCGTGGTAGCCGCCCGCTCCACGATGATTCTCGCCGCCTGGGCCGAGCGCCCGCCGGCCTTGCAGAACACGACGAGATCGGTGCCCGATGCGGCCGTATCGTCGTCGCTTCCGCCGGCGCTGCCTTCGCCGCCGCTTCCGCCGAGCGCGCGCGACAGCGGGCTCGTGGGATCGGCGAGGGCATCGGCGATCTCGCCGAGCGGCACCCACAGTGAGGGTTCGATGCTCGCGACGGCGCGCTCCCCCGCCTCGCGGACGTCGAGGAACACGGTGCCCGAGTCCGGACCGAGGAGCCGCGAGGCTTCGGCCGCGGAAATCTCCTCGACCTGTGCGAACTCATCGGACGCCCCGGCTGCTGCCTCGCCTCCGGCAGGGAGCTCGCACGAAACATCCTGGGAAATCGCGCCGAGCGCCGTCACCCTGGCCCGGTCCGGATCCGCGTGGAGCCGCAACGAGCGCTGGGTGGTCGCGAGGGAATCGACGAGCACGAGGCGCCCGAGCGCCGGCTCGCCGACCCCGGTGATGAGCCACAGCGCCTGCAGCGCGAGGAGCGAACCGATCTGCCCGGTGAGCGCGCCGAGGATTCCTGCCTCGCCGCAGCTGGGGACCGTGCCGGGAGCGGGGGCCTCGGGATAGACGTCGCGCAGGCCGATGGGCTCGTAGCTGGCCGGCGGCGCGGACCAGAACACCGAGAACTGCGCTCGGTAGCGGTCGAGCGTCCCCCAGACGAGAGGGGTTCCCGAGATCTCGCACGCGTCGGCGACGAGGTAGCGGGTGGCGAAATTGTCCGAGCCGTCGATCACGAGATCGCAGTCGTCGACGAACTCCGAGATGTTCGACGGGTCGAGGCGCACCGTATGGGCCTCGACCTCGACGAGCGCTGCAAGGTCGGCGAGGCGTCGGGAGGCCGACTCGGACTTGTCCATGCCGATCGAGCCCTCGCCGTGGATGACCTGGCGGTGGAGGTTCGAGAGGTCGACCGTGTCGTCATCGACGACCACGAGGCGCCCGATCCCCGCGGCGGCGAGGTAGAGCAGCACCGGCGAGCCGAGGCCCCCGGCGCCCACGACGAGCGCCGTGGCGGCCCGCACGCGGCGCTGGGCCACGGGGCCGAAATCGCGGAGGATCAGGTGGCGGGCGTAGCGCTGCCGCTCCTCCACCGTAAGCTCCGGACCCGGCTCGACGAGCGGCGGGAAGCGAGTCCCTGCGTCGTTCGCGCTGCTGTTGCCGTCCTGCATGCCTCCTCCTTTCCGACGCCGCGGGCTCGTCTCGACGCCAACCGGCGCGTCCCTACGCCCGAAGGCTCGTCTCTACGCCTGTGGGAAGGGCCAGGCGTTCGGCCGACACGTCACGTCGTCGTCCGGCGCGTAGCCCGTGGGGTCGAGCTTGTGGAGATCGGAGTTCTTCAGGCTCAGCGTCTGCTGCATCATGATCGGCGCCAGCGCACCGTCCTTCGGGCACGCGACGTGCTGCGGATGCCCGACGGCGTGACCGACCTCGTGATTGATCTGGTACTGGCGGTACAGGCCGAGGTCGCCCTCGAACGAGACCGCGCCGCGCACCCAGCGCGCGAGGTTGAGGTACACCCGCTCGGTGCTCGGGTCGTAGCACGAGGTCTCGAGCGCGATGTCGTAGCCACACGCGTCGCGGACGGTCTGCGGGGTGGTCAGCGAGATGCGGAACTTCGGCGACTGGTCGCTCGCGACGCGCTGGAAGCGGACCTTCCCGTCCCCGGTCCAGCTCTTCGGTTCGAACAGCGTCGTCTGGATGAGCTGCGCGACGGAATCGTTACCGCCGAAGGCCGCGGTGTCGATCCCGTCCTCGACCTCAATGGTAAACGTGTTGAGCTCGCCCTGCGGTTGCCCGACCACGTCGCTCGTGCCCGGGACCACCGAGAACGTCCCCGCTCCGGCCTGGAGCACGGGCGCGCCGTCGGGAAGCTGCCCCATCTCGGGGATCTCTCCCTTGTAGTCGCCGACGCCTGGGTCCGAAGGCTGGTCCTGGGCGCTTGCCGAGTTGTCGTGCCCGGCCTCGGTCTCGGGATTGCGGACCGCGTCCGCGATCACCGCGATGGTGAGCACGAGGAGCACCGGGATCGCGTACGCGCGCCAGCCCCACTGGCGGAAGAAACGCACCACCGGGTTCGAACGCGAGCCCGAGCCACCGCCCGAGCCCGAGCGCCGCGAACCGGACGGTGCGGCGGCGGTGCGGCGGCCGGACCGACCGGCGGCAGACTTGGCCGGCCGGCCGGAGCCGGACGGGGCGGTCGCGACTCGGCGCGCTCCATGGGAGCCGCCCGGCGCACTTCCCTCTCGAGTGCCGCCACTCCGTTCGGCACCGACACTCCGTGCAGCACCGCGTTGTCCGCTACTGCGCTGCGCGCCACCGCGCTGCACACCGCCGCGCGGGGCGCCCTCGGGCTGTCCGGCGCCGCGCGCGGAACCGCCGGCCCTTCGTCCACGGGGCAGGTGCCGCTCGTTCCGGGAGCCGTTGGCAGCATCACCGTTCGCCATCGACCACGTCCTCTCCGCGCAACACGCACCTAGCCCTCATTCCTCTAGGAGGGTACTAGGCGCTGTCGCGGGAACCGCGTTAGAGCGACCCGAAACCGACGGATCGGGGCGCCTCTGCCCCGAAATCGAGGTAGGCGATCGCCGTTGGGTGGATGAGAAGCGTGCGGCCATCCTCCTTCTGGAACTCGACGAATCCGGCCGAGGAGTCCGCCGACGACGCGACGAGTTCACGCACGCCCTTCTCG
>NZ_DAINST010000145.1:2821-3277 GCF_036741115.1 Dietzia sp. | reverse complement strand
CCTTGACCCCCGCCGAATCGAGCAGTGTCTTCTGCACTGAGCCGTAGCTCGACATCGATAAGTAGCCGAAGAAGAGGGCGACGCAGAGCCAGCCCCAGTGGATCTTGCTCACCGCGTGCCAGCCGTCTGCGAGGAACGGCATCTGGTCGCGCAACCAGATGACGATGACGGCGAGCACGACGAGCGCGAGCACCGCCTTGACCCATGGATTCGAGAGGATCTTTTGGATACGCCGAAGCCAGCCGATGGGCTGGCGCTCGGAGATCATTCACCCACCCTAACCCCCGGGACCGGCGATTCCCCGGCGGGACCATGCCACTTTCGAGGCATTTTCTCAGGCACCCGGGGCGTCCGCCGGGGTGCGGGGCTCAGCGGCGCTCGTCCCGGAGGCGGGCGATGAGCTCGCGGGCGGAAATGGCGCCCTCGTTGTCGAGGTGCCGGCCGCGGCGGATGGGC
>NZ_DAINST010000145.1:0-2811 GCF_036741115.1 Dietzia sp. | reverse complement strand
GGCGCCGGACTCGGACTCCTGCGCGCCATCGGATTCGGCATCGGACTCGGACTCCTGGGTGGCATCGGAAACGGCGTCGGATCCGGACTCGGGCTCCGACTCGGATTCGACGTCCGACTCGGCCTCGTGCTCGGAGACCAATTCTTCGCCGTCTTCCCGCTGCTCTGTGGAAGCCGGTACGCGCTCTCGCCCGGTCTCGCGATCGTGCTCGTGCTCGGTCTCGCGGTCGTGCTCGTGCTCGTGGTCGCGATCACGGTCGTGCTCGATATCGCGCGCCGATTCGTGATCACGCTCTGCTTCGCGGTCGTGCCCGCGATCGGCCTCGCGCCCATGAGCAGTCTCGGCCTCCGGCTTTCCGCTGCCCGCATGCCCGGCATCGGACTTCCACGAATCATCCGCGTCGGCGTCCACCGATGCCGGGGATTCGTGTTCGCTCACCGATTCCGACCCTGCGGAGCCAGCGCCAACCGCGCCCGCGGCTCCAGCGCCAACGGCTCCCGCAGCCCCGCCCGCTGCTGTGGCACCGGCACCGGCACTGGCACTGGCACCGGCCGCACCCACGGACACCGGCTCGCGCAGGTGCTCCTCGTGGTCGAGCTCGGCCTCGCCGAGCCCGATGCGGTGCTGCACCTTCTTCATCCACCGCGGCGCCCACCAGCAGTCCTCGCCCAGGAGTTTCATCACCGCGGGGACGAGCAGCATGCGGATCACGGTGGCGTCGATGATCAGCGCGGCGATCATGCCGAATGCGATGTACTTCATCATCACGATCTCGGAGAACGCGAACGCGCCGGTCACCACGATGAGGATGAGCGCGGCCGAAGTGATGATCTGGCCGGTCCTGGCGATGCCCGAGCGGATCGCAACTTCCGTAGAGACGCCCCGCGAGCGCGCCTCCACCATTCGCGACAACAAGAACACCTCGTAGTCCGTCGAAAGGCCGTAAATGATGGCCACGAGGAGGACCACGACAGGCGACGTCAGAGGCCCAGCAGTGAAGCCCAGGGCGCTCGCGCCGTGCCCGTCCACGAAGATCCACGTGAGCACGCCGAGCGTCGCACCGAGGCCGAGCGCGTTCATCAGCGCGGCCTTGAACGGCAGGACGAGAGAGCCGAATGCGAGGAAGAGGAGCAGGGTGGTGATGACGAGGACGTATATCGCGAAAAACGGCAGCCCGTCGACCAGCGCATGGATCGAGTCCTGCTCCATCGCCGGGTTGCCGCCGACGTAGACGGTGGTGCCGTCGGGGATCGGGAACTTCTGCAGGTACTCGACGGTCTCCTTCGCCGAGTTCCGATCAGCGACGCTCGCCTGGAGCACCGTGACGTCCTGCCCCTCGGCGTTCTTCTCGCCGGACTTGGCGAACTGGAACGTGCCGGTGAGCCCGGGAGCCTGGTTGGCGGACTGCCGGATGTCGGAGACCTGCTGCGCTTCGCCGCCGACGATGACGAGCTTGACCGGATCGGTTCGCGACTGCGGGAACGCCTCGTCGTAGGTCTCCTGCGCGACTCGCGTCGGGTTGTCGGGCGGGAGGTACGTCTCGTTGATCCCGCCGAACTTGACGCCGAAGAACGGAGCGATCAGGGCGAGCAGCACCACGACGATCGGGACGGCGACGGCCCACGGCTTCGACATCGCGAATCGGGCGATCCGCGCGAAGAAGCCCTTCTCCTCACCTGGGGCGATGGCGTGGTCGTCCGCCTCGTCGCGGCGCAGCGCCGGCACGATCCGGCCGAGGATGCCGCGCACCGAGAGGAAATCGACCCTGTGCCCGAGGATCGCGAGCAGAGCCGGCAGGGCGGTGACGGAGAGCAGCGCGGCGAGTACGACGGCCGCGATGGCGCCGTACGAGACCGACTTGAGGAACTCCTGCGGGAAGATGAGCAGGCCCGACAGGGTCGCACCGACCATGAGCGCGGAGAACGCCACGGTCCTGCCCGCTGTGGCGACCGAGCGCCGCGCCGCGTCCGGGGGTCTGTAGCCCGCCGCCATCTCCTCGCGGAACCGCGACACGACGAAGAGGCCGTAGTCGATGGCGAGGCCGAGGCCGATGAGCGTGACGACGTTGTTCGCGAAGGAGTTGACCGGGTGGACGATGCCCATGAGCTGGAGGAGGCCCAGGGCGGAGATGATGGTGAGGATGCCGACGGCGACGGGTAGAAGCGCGGCGACGACACCGCCGAACACGACGATGAGCAGCAAGAACACGAGCGGGAGCGCGATGAGCTCGGCGCGCTTGAGGTCGTTGGTCATGCCCTTGTCGAGGGCACCCGCGACGGGCTGGAGGCCGCCGATCTGCGTCTCGATCCCGTCGACCGGTATTTCGTCCTCGAACTGGCGATAGTTCTCGAGGATCTCGTCGTCGCTGCCGGCGATCTGGATCGAGGCGACGGCTATGCCCTCGTCGCGGTTGACCAGTGCCGGGGTCTTCTTGTCGGTGTAGCTCGTGATCCCCGTGATCTCGTCGGGGTGATCCTCGCGGAGCGTCGAGAGGGAATCGGCCACGTTGTCGAGGAACTGCTGGTCGTCGACGTTTCCGCCGGGCGCGTGGTAGAGCACGACGACGTCGCCGAGCGCGTCTCGGCCGTATGCCTCCACCTCCGCGGACTCGGCCGCCGCCCAGCCGGAGTCCGGGTCCTCGAAGCCGCCCTGGGTGAACGGCTTGCCGAAGAGAGAACCGGCACCGGCGATGGCGAACATCGCGATCACGGCGATGGCGAGTACCAGCACCTTTCGCGTCGCGACGATGCGTCCCCATGCGTTAAACAAGTCGTGGCCTTCTTACGGATCGATGGCTGGCTGGCTGTCTGT
>NZ_DAINST010000144.1:0-3557 GCF_036741115.1 Dietzia sp. | reverse complement strand
CCCGAGGCGCGCCCGGCCGAGGCGCGGCGCGCGGCCCCCACGGCCGCCGCGGCCGCGCGCCGAGCTCCGGTGTGCGGGCGAGCCCGCGGACTTGCCGCCCTCGGCGCCCGGCGAGGGCAGGGCGCCGGCGAGCACGGCGCGGAGCGGCGAGAACGTGTCCCCGCGGGCGAGGCCGGACCAGGCGAGCGCCCACAACGCGTCGCGGACGCCGAGCTCAGTGATGGGGGGACGTGCGCCGTCATCCAGCGGTTCCGAAGAGGCGAGCTCGCGGACCGCCTCGACGATGTCGCGGAAGAACAGTCCGCCGCCGCGCTCGAGGACGCGGAGAACAAGCGCCTGCACGGGCGTGAGTGCCGCGCGGGCCTCCACTATGTCCGCGGTCGGCAGCGTGAGCGGCGCCGAGTCCGCGGGGTGCAGGGAGACGAGTCCGTCGCGGGCGCCGGATCGGCCGCGGCCGCACCACAGCACCTCGCCCGAGGCGAGGAGTTCGTCGAGCATGGACGGTTCGAAATCGCGGACGCGAGGCGCGAGCACCAACGACTCCCACGCGGAGAGCGGCAGCGCGACCCCGTCGAGCTGCTCGATGACCGAGAGCAGGCCGTCGACTCCCTGTTCGGTATTGCCGCGACCGAGGCCCTGCCATGCGGGCAGGAAGCGCCCGAGAGTGTCCTGCTCCACCGGCTCGATCGCCGCGCGGAGCTCGGCGAGGCTGCGGCGGCGGATGCGGCGCAGCACCTCGGGATCGCACCATTCCGCGCCCGATCCGGCGGGACGGAATTCCCCGGCCACGAGCTGGTCGGCTGCGGTGAGCCTGTCGAGCACGCCGCGCGCGACGACCGTGCCGATGCCGAATCGCTGCGCCACCGCTTCTGCGGTGAAGGGCGCGTGGGTGCGGGCGTAGCGGCGAACGAGCTCGCCGAGCGGATCGCGCCCACTGTCGAGGAAAGCTGCTCCCGTGCCGGGCGGCGGCGGGACGCCGAGAGCGTCGCGGAGCCGGCCGAGGTCTTCGGCGGCGACCCACCACTCGGCGCCGGCGAAGGCGACCCGGGCGGCGCGGGACTGACGCTCGAGCTCGAAAAGGTGCTCGCCGATTCGCGCGGGTTCTTCCGCACGCTCGGCGAGCTCGGTCTCGGTGAGAGGCCCGAGGAGGCGGAGCAGATCGGCGAGCCCCTCGTCGTCGCGTGCCTTGTAGCCCTCGGCGCGATGCTGCAGCCGATCCTCCACCTGCTCGAGGACCCCGGGGTCGAGGAGCTCGCGGAGCTCGATGCGGCCGAGGAGCTGTCCGAGCAGCGAGGGGTCGAGGCTGAGCGCCGCCGCGCGCCGCTCTGCGAGCGGGCCGTCGCTCTCGTAGACGAAGGCCCCGACGTAATCGAACATGAGCGCCGCGGCGAACGGCGAGGCCGAAGGCGTGGTGACCTCGACGACCCGGATCTCCCGCGAGGCGATGCCGTCGAGCACCTCGACCAGCGCGGGGACGTCGTATACGTCCTGCAGGCATTCGCGCACGGACTCGAGGATGATCGGAAAATCGGGGTAGGCCTTCGCCACATCGAGGAGTTGCGCGGACTTCTGCCGCTGCTGCCACAGCGGCGCCCGCTTCCCCGGATCGAGGCGCGGCAGGAGCATCGCGCGGCCCGCGCACTCGCGGAACTTCGAGGCGAACAGCGCGGTATCGGAGACGTGCGCGGTGACCACGTCGACCGCCTCCCCGGACTCGAAGACGATATCGGCGGCCCCGATGGGTGGTTCGCCGACCGCCACTCCACCGCGGAACGCGTCGAGCGGGGCGTCGAGGTCGAGCGCCGCATCGGCCTCCCCGGGCGCGAGGTCCGGGACGCGGAGGATGATCCCGTCGTCGTGCACCACGGGCACCGGGTCGAAGCCGTGGCGCGAGGCCAGACGCCCGCGGATCGCCTCGGCCCACGGCCGGTGCACGCCGGCGCCGAACGGCGAGTGGAGCACGACGCGCCAGTCCCCGATCTCGTCGCGGAACCGCTCGACGAGCACGCAATGGTCGGAGGGCACCACTCCGGCGGCCTCGAGCTGATCGGCGACGAAGCGCCGAAGGTTCTCCTTCGCCCACGAGTCGAGCCCGGCGGCCTCGAGCCGCTTCTCGATATCGGGGCCGTTCGCGGCGATATCCCGGAGGAATTCGCCGAGCGCCCGGCCGAGCTCGATGGGCCTGCCCATTTCGTCGCCCCGCCAGAACGGCAGACGCCCCGAATGCGCGGGCGCGGGCGAGACGACGACCCGGTCGTGCGTGATCTCCTCGATGCGCCAGCTGGTCGCGCCGAGCGCGAACACGTCCCCGATGCGCGATTCGTAGACCATCTCCTCGTCGAGCTCGCCGACGCGCGTGGGCTTGTCCCCCACCATGAACACGCCGAACATGCCGCGGTCGGCGATCGTTCCGCCGGAGGTGACGGCGAGCCGCTGGGCGCCCGGCCGCCCACGCAGCACCCCGGCGTCCCGATCCCAGACGATCCGCGGCCGCAGCTCGGCGAAGTCGGTGGACGGGTACTTCCCGGCAAGCATGTCGAGCGTCGCAGTGAACGCCGCGCGCGGGAGCGCCGAGAAGCTCGCCGCGCGCCGCACGAGATCGAACCACTCCTCGACGTCGATCTCGTCCATCGACGCGGCGGCGATGGTCTGCTGGGCGAGCACGTCGAGCGGGTTGGACACCGGATCCGTCTTCTCGATGGCCCCGGCGAGCATGCGCTCCACGGTGATCGCCGAGTGCACGAGGTCCGCCCTGTGCTTGGGAAACAGCACCGCCACGGACGTGTCCCCGACGTTGTGCCCCGCGCGGCCCACGCGCTGCAGGCCCGACGCAACCGACCCGGGCGATTCGACCTGGATGACGAGATCGACCGCGCCCATGTCGATGCCCAGCTCGAGGGAGCTCGTGGCGACGACCGCGCGCAGCTCGCCTGTCTTGAGCGCGTGCTCGACCTCCGACCGCCGCTCTTTGGACACAGAGCCGTGGTGGGCCATTGCGAGATCGGCCGCCGCCCCGCGCGTGGCCTCGGAGGGAACCATGACCTGCGCTGGTGGCCGCGGCGGTTCCTCGGGCAGTGTCTCGGGAGAGGTATCCGACGCGTGGATCTCATTGATCCGCGCTGAGAGCCGCTCGGCGAGGCGCCGCGAATTGACGAAGACGAGCGTCGATCGGTGCGCGACGATAAGGTCGACCACTTGCCGCTCGATGTGCGGCCAGATCGATCCCTGTCCCGCGCTGCCCGCCGGCGCCTCGACCGGCGATGGGGTGCCGGAGAGGTCCGCGAGGTCCTCGACCGGCACGCGTACCGATAGCTCGTAGCTCTTCGCAGAAGGAGGCGCCACGACTTCCACCGGCCGTTCGCCTGCGAGGAATCGGGCGACAGTGTGGGGGTCGGCGACCGTCGCCGACAGGCCGATGCGCTGCGCCGGGCGATGTTCCTCCGGCGAGGCGGCAGCCCGCTCCGCCAGCGCGTCGAGCCTTTCGAGCGACAGGGCGAGATGCGCGCCGCGCTTGGTCCCGGCCAGCGCGTGCACCTCGTCGATGATCACGGTATGTG
>NZ_DAINST010000143.1:0-3604 GCF_036741115.1 Dietzia sp. | reverse complement strand
GAGCAGGAGGATCGCCGGGACCAACGGGCTCTGCATGTGGACGGGCTGGCCGACGATCGCGGCGCGGGCCATCTCGGCCGGTTCGATGCCGTACTGCGAGCCGGTCTGCGAGAGCACGGGGAGCACGCCGAAGAAGAAGGCGTCGTTGCTCATGAGGAACGTGAGCGGAATCGACAGAACGCCGGTGATGATCGCGAGGAACGGGCCCAAGGAATCGGGGATACCGCCGGTGAGCCAGTGCGCGAGCGCGTCGACCATGCCGGTCCCGGAGAACACTCCGGTGAGCACGGCCGCGGCGAGCACCATCGCGACCACCGAGACGATCGAGGAGGAGTGCCGGACGATCGCGTCCTGCTGCTCCTTGACGCGCGGGAAGTTGACCACGAGGGCGACGGCGGCGGCGATCATGAACAGCACGGGGATGTCGATGATGTCGAGCCCGAGTACCGCGAGCAGCGCGATGGTGAGCGCGGCGTTGAACCACATGAGTTTCGGGCGAAGGGTGTCGCGGTTCGGGTCGAGGACGCCACCGAAGGCGTTGTGCTCGCTGCTGCCGGGGTCGGCGGAGTCGCCGGAGCCGGCGGGCAGCGCGGAGTCGGTGGAGTCGCTGCCGCCACCCGAGCCGGTGGAGGTCCGGGGCTTCGTGGCGAGCGTCGTCATTCCCGAGGAGCCGCGACGTGAGCGCGTACCCGTGCCACCAGTCGTGCCCGTGCCGGACCCGGAGCCCGCCCCGGCGAGGAGGGACTCGCGGACCTCGACCTTGCCGATCCGGCGGCGCTCCATGAGCCCGAGATGGTACGAGAAAGCGAGCACGACGAGCATGCCGACGACGAGCGAGGGAATCATCGGCACGAAGACGTCGGAGGCCGAGATATTGAGCGCAGCTGCGGCGCGGGCGGTCGGGCCGCCCCAGGGAAGGATGTTCATCGTCGCGTTGGCGAGGCCGGCGGTCACGGTGAGCACGACCGGGCTGACGCCGAGCTTGAGGTACAGCGGCAGCATGGCCGAGGTGACGATGATGAAGGTCGTCGAGCCGTCTCCGTCGAGCGAGACCACCGCGGCGAGGATCGCTGTGCCGACCACGAGCCGCGCGGGGTCCTCGCGGACCAGCCGCACGACGAGGCGGACGATGGGGTCGAAGAGCCCGACGTCGATCATGATCCCGAAGAACACGATGGCGAAGAACAGCATCGCCGCGGTGGGGGCGAGGTCCTTGATCCCGTCGGTGATCATGTCGCTGATGTCCAGCCCGGCGCCGGCGAAGAGCCCGAACGCGAGTGGGATGAGGATGAGCGCGACGACCGGCGTGGCGCGCTTGGTGATGATGAGGTACATGAATGTGGCCACCATGGCGAGGCCGAGTGCTACCAGCATTTTCATCTCGATTCGTTGCTGTGCCTGCCCCGTCGACGGTGAATACCGGTGGGGGCGTTCTCGAATTCGAGTGTTGGTGTAATGCGGATCACAGTCACGCTTAAGCGCGTAAGTAGCGTTCTGCTCGTTTTGCTCGCTCTTTTCTTTTGGTGCGAGCGGGCACGTCGGGGCGCGCCGCAGCGCGGGTAGGCGGTGATGGGCCAACCCGTCTATGACGACGGAGGTGCTGCCTAGCTCGCGGCCGGCACCACCGGCGTCCAGTCGCCGAACTTCGCAGCGCGACCATCGCCGGAGGAACGGCCGGTGAGCCTGCGGCCGATCCACGGCAGCACGTGCTCGCGGTAGTAGAGGGCCTCGCCCCGCGGAGTGCGTCGCGCCGCCGCCGGAGGGGCAGGTAGGTCTCCGGTTTCATAGCCGAGGCCGCGGATCACGAGATTGGACACGCGCTTGTGGCCTGCAGAGTTGAGGTGGAGGCGGTCGGCCGACCAATACCCGGGGGCCGGGAGCTCGGGGTCGTTGAAGGCGTCGACGAAGGTCGCGCCGGCGGACTCGACGAGCCCCGAGATGGCCGCGGTGAGCAATCCGGCGCGCTTGCGCACGAGACCGCCGAGCGGCAGTCCGCCGGAAGGATCGGCGCCGCTGAGCACCACCGTGTCGATGCCGGCGGCGCGGCAGCGCTCGACTGCGCCCATGATGAGCGCGACAAGGTTCTCCTGCGACTGCCGCGGCCGCATCATGTCGTTTCCGCCGCCGTTGAAGCTGATGAGGGTCGGGGTGGGCTCGAGCGAGAGCGCGGCATCGAGTTGCTCGTCGATGATGGGGCCGAGCAGGCGACCGCGGATCGCGAGGTTCGCGTAGTGCACCGGCTCATCCTGGACGCGAGTGAGCTTCTCTGCGACCCGATCCGCCCAGCCACGCGGCGTGCCGTCCTCCCGCTCGTCGCCGACTCCCTCGGTAAAGCTGTCGCCGATCGCCACGTACCGAATGCTCACTCGAGCGCCTCCCGTTCTCTTCCACGGTGCATTGCGCGCCGCCGGGATCAGAGTAAGAGTGTCGAGCCGAGGTCGCGAATGAAAGGGGTGTGGGGGAGGTGCGCTACCGCGTGCCGGTGCCGAGTGCCCGCTTGGCATGGGCGAGGAGCCCGAAGCGGTAGGCGAGATACCAGCCGATGGCGAGGGCTGTGGCGGCGATGACGACGAGCTGCAGGATCGCCGCGTATTCCTCCACGAGGTGCCAGTTCTCCCCGAGCGCGTATCCGGCGTAGACGAACACCGTATTCCAGACGAGGCTGCCCGCAGTGGTGAGCAGTCCGAAGCGGAGGAGCGGCATGCGCTCGATGCCTGCGGGGATCGAGATGAAGCTGCGGAACATCGGCAGCATCCGTCCGAAGAACACCGCCTTCGATCCGTGTCTGCCGAACCAGCTCTCCGCCTTGTCGACCTCCTCGATCTTGATCAGCGGCATCCTGTCCACGAGTGCGCGCATCCTGTCGCGGCCGAGCCACGCGCCGAGGGCGTAGAGGGCGAACGCGCCGACGACCGAACCGAGGGTGGTCCAGAAGATCGCGGAGGCGAGGGAGAAGCCTCCCTGGCTGGCGGTGAATCCTGCGAGGGGGAGGATGATCTCGCTGGGTAGGGGCGGGAAGAGGTTCTCCAGCGCGATCGCGAGTCCGGCGCCCGGGGCGCCGAGGGTCTCCATCACGTCGACAACCCATCGGGAGATTCCGGTCGGTTCGGCGGTAGCTGAGGCCATGATTCCCGAGGCTACGAGAAGCCCCTGGCAGGAGCCTTAGACTCTGCTGCCATGCAGGGCCCGGGAACACCCGGCGGCGTCGGGGTCGACCAGGGCTACGTGGCGCCGACCAGCCAGACTCCGGCGCGGGAAGGATTCTTCAGATTCGTTCACTTTCGACCGGCGTGCCGGGCAGCCCGCGTCGCTACTTGCGCCACCACGAGTCCTGCGGCGCGGCGGGCATCGTCCGCTTGTGCCTCGACACCCGATGGAGGTGCTCGATGCGCTCGGTGGCGGCCGCCTCGACCTGCCGGCCCTCGAGGTAGTCGTCTATCGCGGAGTAACGGACGCCGAGCGCCTCTTCGTCCGGCAAGGCGGGGCGGTCGTCCTCGAGGTCAGCGGTGGGCACCTTCTCCCACGCGGACGCAGGAGCGCCGAGCTCGCGGAGCAGCGCCGCGCCCTGCCGCTTGTCGAGGCCGGTGAGCGGGGTGAGGTCGAC
>NZ_DAINST010000142.1:0-3689 GCF_036741115.1 Dietzia sp. | reverse complement strand
CCGCGGCCACGGCCGCAGGGAAGCGGTGCGCCATCGTGGGCTATCCGGCGCTCGGTCTCGCCGCGGTCGCGGCGGAGGGCGGGGACCTGTCGCAGGTGGCGCTCGTCCCCATGGCGGGCGCGGATCCCGGAGTCGTCGCCTCGGTCCTGCTCGACGGGATGGATCTCGTCGTGCTGGACCCGGCGTGCGGCCGGATCCCGCCGGCCCGCGCACGCGTACTCGCCGGCCGCGCACGCTCTGCGGGCACGGTCCTCGTCGTCGGCGCGGCCGATTGGCACGGTGCGGACCTGCGCCTGGAGATCGGCCCGGCGCGGTCCGCCGGTCTGGAGGACGGGTACGGGAGGATCTCCGTACTCTCTTCTCCCGCGCGTGCGCGCGGCCGCGCCCTCGGCGGGGAGCGCGGGGGCGGGAGGCTCACCCTCCGCGGGATTCCCTCGCACAGCGTTGCGGACCTGCCCGTCCGGGCTGCGGAACCTGCGGCGCGCGGCACTGTCGGCGGCGTCGAGGTGCGGGAGCTGGCGGCGGCCGGGAGGCGAGCGGGATGAGCGCGGTGGGGAGACATCGGGAGAACATCCGCGTCGTCGCGGTGTGGTGCCCGGACTGGCCGGCCATCGCCGCGGCGCGGTGCGAGGGGATCGGCGTAGAGGAGCCGCTCGCGGTGCTCTCGGGAGGGATGGTCCTGGCCTGCAACGCCCCAGCGCGCGCGGCCGGCGTCCGGCGCGGCGTACGGCGGCGTGATGCGCAGTTCCGCTGCCCGTCGCTGCTCGTCCGGGACGTCGGCCCGGGCAGGGACAGCGCGGAGTTCGAGCCCGTCGCCCGGGCCCTGGACGCCGTGGTGGCGGGAACGGAGCTGCTCCGTCCCGGCCTCGTCGTCCTGTCTGCCCCGGGCGCGCTGCGCTACTACGGCGGGGTGGAGGAACTCGTCGAGGTCCTCGTCGGAGCGGTCGCGGAAGTGGACGTGGAGTGCCTCGTCGGGCTCGCGGACGAGCTCCCCACGGCGGTCCTCGCGGCGAGGGAGGGGGCGTGCCTCGAGCCCGGGGGAGACGCGGCCTATCTCGCGCCGCTGTCCCTCTCGATGCTCGCCGCAGAGCAGGCGCTGCTCGCGGGGCCCGAGCTCGACGAGCTCATCGACCTGCTCCGTAGGCTCGGCGTCCACACGCTCGGTGCCTTTGCGGAACTGTCCCCACGGGATGTCGCGACCCGCTTCGGCTCGTTCGGGGCCGCGGCGCAGCGGATCTGCCGTGGGGAGCGGTGGCGCCTGCCCTCGGTGTCGAGCCCACCGCCGGGGCTCGAAGTCGTCGAACGCTGCGATCCTCCCTTGGACCGGGTGGACCAGGCGGCATTCGTGGGGCGGCGCTGCGCCGTGCGGATGCACGGCATGCTCGCCGCCGCCGGCATGGCATGCATTCGCCTCGCGGTGGTGGCGGAACTCGAGGACGGGCGCCGGGTGCGCCGCGTCTGGCGGTGCGCCGAGCCGCTCTCTGCGGATGCCACGGCGGACAGGGTCCGTTGGCAGCTCGATGGTTGGATCACCGGGGCCGGAGCGGCCGCCGGGGCTGCGGGCGGAGCTGTCGGTGGTGGGGACGAGGAGGAGCGGCCGGGCGCGGCCATCGTGTCGCTGCTCCTCGAGCCGCTGGAGGTCGTTCCGGCGGGGGAGCTCCAAGAGGGGCTGTGGGGATCGTCGGGTCTCGTGGAATCGCGGGCCCGGCGCGCACTCCAGCGCGTCCAGGGGCTGCTGGGGACGGAATCGGTGCGGGTGGCCGCCGCTATAGGGGGCCGCGCCCCCTCACGCAGGGTGGGCACCACGGCCTACGGGGACGCTTTCGACGCCCCGCCGGCAGACGTCGCGTGGCCCGGGCAGATCACGGGGCCGGCCCCGTCTGTGGTGGAGCCACCCAGCTCCTACCGCCTGCTCATCGATATCGGCGGCGAGCGCAGGCTGGTGCCGCTGGGGAGCGGGCTCGGGGTGCTCGATGCCCGGGGAATCGAGGTGGCTCCCGGCCCACGGGGGCTGCTCACCGCGCGGCCAGAGGGGCTCCGCATCGGGTCCTACCGCCTCGACCTCTCGGGCTGGTCGGCGCCGTGGCCGGAAGACACCGAATGGTGGTCGGGCGCGGGGGCGCTGCGCCTTCGCATGCAGGTGGCACCCGTCGGTGCGGCCGCGCTACTGCTCTCCGCAGAGGCAGGGAGTGCCGTGTGGAACGTGGAAGGAGTGTACGAGTGATCCCGCTAGCGCTGGATGTCGACGACCAGGCGGGTCGGGTTCTCGAGGAGGAACGCCGAGTACGGTCGCTTGCCCTCGACACCGATAACCGACTGGGCGGCGCCTTCGAACTGTCCGGCGAAGTAGACGCCCTGGACCTGCGTGGCCTCCTGCGCGGAGACGGTGCCGCGCGCCACCTCGTCCGAGCCGTCCGGGGCCGGCGGGAGGGTCTGTCCGGTAATCATCACCTGGAGGAAATCCGAACCCGGGACGTCGATGGCCTGCCCGCTGCCCTGCTGCGCGGGGGAGGGGACGTAGGAGATGGAATACCCGGGCGCGCCCTGCCCCGAGAGCTCGAAGACCACGCGGTCGTTGCCCTGGTGCTCGCCGATCCGGATCTTGGTGAGCACGAGTGCGGTATTCGGCGCCGCGTCAGCTCGGGAATCCCCGGTGGAGAAGCCCGTCGACGTCTCTCCGGAGGTGGAGGAGGGGGCCGTGTTCGTGGCCGAGGAACTCTCGTCGGGGTTGAGCCCTTCGGCGAGGCTCATCTTGTCGGCCGATCCGGAAGTGGTGGCGGCAGCCGAGCTGCCGGACGTTCCGCTGACATTCAGGGCGTCCTCTCCCGAGGTGCCGGAACCGCACGCGGCGACCGTGAATGCAACGCAGGCGGAGAGGGCGAGCAACGAGCCGGAGCGGGCCTTGAGTGTCATATGACCACCATAGGAAACATTTGTAACAAAAAGCTCACGAGAGCATTTCAGTACCATCGAATAACGCCATGCACATGGATAACTTCGCAGGGGACATCCTATCGAAGTGCTTTCGGTGCTCTCACTCCGCTTAGGGTGTGCCTATGGACGTACAAGTCACGCCGGGAATCTCCGCGGAAACCATCGATCGCGAGCAGTTCCGTTGCTCCTCGGCCTCGGTGGACGAGCCTCTCCCCGGGACTGCATCCCACCAGCGGCGATGGGTGCTTTTGGAACATCCGGGGGCGTGGGGTCGAGACATTCTCAACGGCTCCGTGTTCGGCGAAGATCTCACCGAGCGCCTGCGCGAGCACCTCGACGCCGCCGATGCGCGCCTACTTCTCATCCGTCGCCCGGGCCGGGGCGGGCAAAATGTTCCGCGGCACCACGTCTACCTCGTCGACACTGCCCCGGGGAGCGAGTCGCTACTCGTCCTCGAGCTCGAGAGCCCTGCGGATCTCCTCGAGATCGACCTGCGCACCGGCGCCCGGAGCGAGGGCGCCGCGGGCGTACTCTCGGAACCGCGCGAGGTCACTGCGCCCATCGGTCTCGTGTGCACGCACGGCAAGCGCGATCAGTGCTGCGCGCTGCTCGGACGCCCCGTCGCCGGGGCCCTCGAGGGGCGGCTTGGCGCCGAGCTCGCATGTGCCGATCCCGCGGCCGGGATCTGGGAGTGTTCCCACACCGGCGGGCACCGGTTCGCACCCGTGCTCCTGGTCATGCCCGAGGGTCTCACC
>NZ_DAINST010000141.1:0-3764 GCF_036741115.1 Dietzia sp. | reverse complement strand
AATCCTGGTCGGGCTACTTGCGGCGCTTTTGCTCGTTTTGGGAGCTCCGACCGCACAAGCCCAGGACGCGAGCGAGGCGCCCAGCTCGGCGCCGTCCGCGCCTACGTCCGGCGCAGACGCCAGCGAGAGCGCCACGCCAACATCAGGGGCCGAGGCGGAAGAGAAAAAAGATGACGGCGGCGGAAATTTCGCGGTCGACTTGGCGAAGAAAACCGCCTGCACGGCGGGAGGAACTATTAACCCTATCGGCGGGGCCCTTTGCAATATGGGCACCGACGGGGCCGGCGCCGCGGCCGGGAAGGCCGTTCTGGGTGACGCGGCCTCGAGTGTCGCCGAGGGGGCGTTCGGGAAGATCGTCGAGTCCGGGTTGTCGGGCATGGCCACAGCGTTCGTGTGGGCGATCACGTTCTGGACGAAGATCCCCACCGACGCGTTCAATTCCGCCGAGCTCGGGCAGAAGGTCACCTCCCACACCACCGATCTCATGTGGTTCGCGCTCGTCGCGTCCATCGCGTTCTCCGCCATCCGGCTCGCGAATGAACGCACACGTGGCCACGGCGGCGAAGAACTGTTCCAAATGCACCTGCGGGTGGTGGTGGCAAACTCGGCGCTCGCGGCATTCATCGCGACCGCCGCAACCGCGGGGGATGAGTTCTCCAAGTGGATCATTTCCGAATCGGCTGGCCCTGATGGACCGGAGGCGGTGAAGGCGCTCATCGCCACCGGAGCGTTGAACCAGCAAGCCGGGCTGCTGGTGCTGCTCATCGCGATTCTCGGGATCCTCGGCGGTCTGCTGCAAGTCGTGTTCGTCATCGTGCGCGAGATCCTCATGCTGTTCGCGACGGCGGCACTGCCGATCGCCGCAGCCGCGTCGGGGATGCAGGCCGGCACCTCGACCTATGACCGGCTCATCAAGTGGACGCTGGCGTTCCTTCTCTACAAGCCGGTCGGGTCGCTGCTGTATGCGGTGGCATTTTGGGCGGGCAACGATGCCGAAGACCCGATGCAGGTGTTCTTGTCGATCGCGGCGCTGATCATGGTCGCCGTTGTGCTGCCGTCCCTGATCAAGCTCGTCGCCCCCGCGGCGACGGCGGTGGGTGGCGCGATGTCGGGTGTCGCAGCCGGCGGCATGGTCGCCGGCGCGGCGGTGCAGGCCGGAGCTATGGCGGCGACGGGCGGCGCCTCGGGAGCGGCCGGGGGCGCGGCTGGCGGTACCGCAGCCTCGGGTGTGGGCGGGCAGTCGGTGACCGGCGGCGGCTTTTCCGCGCAGGGACAGCACGCCCCGACCTCCCAGGGTCAGGGCCCTGGCACGAGCGGCGGTGACACGGCGAGGATGCCTGGCGCGGGCCCGGAGGGCGCCTCCGGTGGCGGCGGTGCGGGCTCGCCCTCGGGCGGTCCGAGTGGCGCGCAAGGAGGCCAAGGTGCCGGTGGCGACGGCGGCGGTGCGGGCTCGCCCTCGGGCGGGCCCGGCGGCACCGATGGCCAGTCCGGATCGGGTGGTTCGGGCTCGGGCGGCAAGTCCGGGCTCGGCGGCGGTGGCGGCGAGCAGCTCGCCTCGGCGGTTCAAGCGGCCGGGAATGAGGCCGAAGGGGTGGTCGACCGGGCCGCGAGTCTGGATTCGGTCAACGAGGCACCAGGAGCGATTGAGCAATGAGCAGCGACAACGGCCCCAAGGCTTACGGCAATTGGACGATCCCGCGCTCGACCGGCATCGGCGGGGCAACGGTCGGCACGACGCTGGTGGGTTTGGCGCTCATCGTCATTTCCCTCCTAGCGGGCATGTTCGTCACCTGGTGGGCCGGCGCGGTCACGGTCGCGGTGAGCGTGATCATCATGATCCCGCTTCTGCGGGCCCGCGCGGGCCGCTCCGGATACGAGGCGATGTTGCTGCGCCGACAGTTCAAACGAGCACAACGAAAGGGAGAGAACGTGTTTCGATCCGGACCATTCTCGCGGGTACCTGGTGGCCGTTACCGGCTGCCCGGGCCGCTGGGAGGAACGAAAATCAGCGAGTGGGAGACCGCGGGCGGACAGAAGTTCGCGATGATCCATTTCCCTCGCCAGAACCAGTACACCGTCATCCTGCGCGCGTTCGCGCAGGGCGGGGAGGGCGTGGATCAGGATCGCATCGACTCGATGGTGTGGCACTGGGGCGCGACGCTGTCGAGCTTCGGCCAGGACGGCGATGTCGCCGGCGCCGAAGCGGTGATCGAGAACCTCCCGGCCACCGGCATTCCCCTCAACCAGGAAGTGCGGACGCTGGTCAAGGGTGAGGCGCCGCCGCTGGCGCAGGACATCATGGTCGAGTCGGCCGAGCAGCTCGGCACGCAGCGCGTGGCGATGGATCTTCGGCTGGCGCTGTCGTTCACTGCGACGACGAACGAGCGCCGCAAGTCGGCGCAGGAACAGTCCTATGAGGTCTCGCGCCGGTTGATGGCGATGACTCCGCAGCTCGGCCTGGCCGGTATCCGCGTGCGCCCCATGCGCATCGACGAGGTCGTCGAGTTCGTGCACCGCGCCTATACCCCGTCGGCTCAGGCCAACCTCGAGTTCGGTCGCCGCGCCGAGGGCAGTCACGGCGTGGAGTGGGAGGACGCCGGTCCGGCGTCGGCGGTGGCGCACCGTCGCCGCTACGAGCATGACGGGGCGACGAGCTCGGTGTGGGAGATGCAGACTCCGCCGCGCGGCGCGGTGACCGAGCAGGTGCTCCGCAATCTGGTCGCCCCGAACGGCGGCTCGGCGCGTAAGCGGGTGAACATCGTGTACCGGCCGCACTCGGCGGAGACGGCGGCGCAGTTGGTGGAGCAGGACTATAAGAACGCCCACGCTGCGGTCGATACCGGCCGCGCACCGGCGTTGACGAAGGCTCAGGCGAAGCTGCGGCTGTCGGCGACCGAGCAGGCGCGGCAGGAAGAGGCGCGCGGCCACGGCCTCACTCGGTTCGGGATGCTCATGACGGTCACCGAGGACGCCGAGAACGGCGACCTGCCGCGCGCCGAGGGGCTGCTGCGGGCGCTGTCGGTGCAGTCCCGGCTCAAGGTGCGCCGCGCGGACTACTACCAGGATCTCGGGTTCGCCGCGGGCCTGGGCGTCGGGGTGCTGCTGCCCGATCACGCCTCGGTGCCGAAGCTGATGGGGGCGTGAGGTCATGGCGAACGCAGCGGTATTGACCGACGCCGAGCGGGCGGATCTGCGCCAGAAGCTCGTCGATGGGCGGCTGCACCCGCTCGCGCCGTGGTGGCGCATGCGCCTCGCGCTCGACGAAAAGACCCGCCAGAACCTCGGCCTCGGCGCCGACGGCTCCTCGGAAAGCGACGTCGTCGTTCCTGTGGAGGCCTCGGAGCCTTGGCGGAAGGCATACAAGGAGTCCGAGCGGGGCCTCGAGGGGCCTGGCTCGGGCCGCGCCGGTGTGGGCGGGCTGTTCCCCGAAGCGCGCGGCACGACCGCGCAGGTTCCGGGGCTGTTCCCATGGACGGTCGGGTCGGGCGCCCCGATCGTCGGACCACCGCTGGGCTCGCACCTGCACACCGGAATGCCGGTGTGTTACGACGCGACGAACTGGATGGTACGCGGCGGGTTCATCACCGCCCCGATCACGCTGGTGATCGCGCTCAACGGTTTCGGCAAGTCGTCGATGGTGCGCAAGATGGTGACCGGCTCGGTGGCGCAGAAGGTCACCACACTTGTGCTCGGTGATCCGAAGCCGGACTACCGCCGCCAGTGTGAGCTGTTCGGCGGGCAGGTCGCGACGGTCGGGTACGGCC
>NZ_DAINST010000140.1:0-3875 GCF_036741115.1 Dietzia sp. | reverse complement strand
ACGTGGCGCTCGGCCAGCTCGGAGATGTGGACGAGGCCCTCGATGCCCTCCTCGACGCGGACGAACGCGCCGAACGGGACGAGCTTGGTGACCTTGCCCGGCACGATCTGGCCGATCGCGTGGGTGCGGGCGAAGTGGCGCCACGGATCTTCCTGGGTGGCCTTGAGCGAGAGCGAGACGCGCTCGCGGTCGAGCTCGACGGAGAGCACCTCGACGGTGACCTCCTGGCCCACCTCGACGACCTCGGACGGGTGGTCGATGTGCTTCCAGGACAGCTCGGAGACGTGGACGAGGCCGTCGACGCCGCCGAGGTCCACGAACGCACCGAAGTTGACGATCGAGGACACGACGCCCTTGCGGACCTGGCCCTTCTGGAGCTGGTGGAGGAACTCGGAGCGGACCTCGGACTGGGTCTGCTCGAGCCACGCACGTCGCGAGAGCACGACGTTGTTGCGGTTCTTGTCGAGCTCGATGATCTTCGCCTCGAGCTCGCGGCCGACGTACGGCTGCAGGTCGCGGACGCGACGCATCTCAACGAGCGAGGCGGGGAGGAAGCCACGCAGCCCGATGTCCACGATGAGGCCGCCCTTGACGACCTCGATGACCGTGCCCTTGACGGGCTCGTCCTTTTCCTTGAGCTCCTCGATGGTGCCCCAGGCGCGCTCGTACTGGGCGCGCTTCTTGGACAGCATCAGCCGCCCTTCCTTGTCCTCCTTGGTGATGACAAGGGCCTCGACCGAATCGCCGACCTCGACGACCTCGGCGGGGTCGACGTCGTGCTTGATCGAGAGTTCGCGCGAGAGAATCACGCCTTCGGTCTTGTAACCGATATCAAGAAGAACCTCGTCGCGATCGACCTTGACGACCTCGCCCTCGACGATGTCCCCATCGTTGAAGTACTTGATCGTGGCATCGATTGCGGCGAGAAAGTCCTCGTCGGAGCCGATGTCGTTGACGGCTACCTGAGGCGAGGTGTTGTTGGTGGTCATATGTTGAGTTGCTCCGAACAAAGGAAAAGGTCGTAGATGGACAGTTGAGCTCCTGACGAGCTACTTCGAGCCGTTCCACGGCCGAGAAGAGCGATGGGAGACGGTCCGCGAGCCGCTCGCCAGAACACGCGCACGCACGGGGCGCGCACACACGGTGGTAAATACTACTCTGGCAGGGCAAACAGATCAAACGCGAGCCGGCGGCGCGGCGGTCACGTACCGCACCGCGTAACCGGGGTTTCGGAGGCGATTCCCGTGAGCACGGAGTGGACCGCGGCGGGCCGCGCGCCCGAGGCCGGAAACGCCGCATCGGTCCGTACGTCCCGCACCTGGTGGGACGCCGAGGCCGAGGAATACCACCGCGAGCACGGTACCTTTCTCGGCGCCGACTCCGCCGGCGGGGAGTTCGTGTGGTGCCCCGAGGGGATGCACGAGGGAGACTGGCACCTCCTCGGTGACGTCGAAGGCCGCGACACCCTCGAGATCGGCTGCGGCTCCGCCCCCTGTAGCCGGTGGCTCGCCGGGCAGGGCGCCCGTGCGATCGCCCTCGACCTGTCGGCGGGGATGCTCTCCGTTGGCCGCCAGGCGATGCAGGACTCCGGAGAGTCCGTACCGCTCGTCCAGGCCGATGCCACCGCGCTCCCCTTCGCGGACGCCTCGTTCGACATCGCGTTCTCCGCCTTCGGCGCGTTCCCCTTCGTCGCCGACTCCGCAGGCGCCATGGCCGAGGCGCACCGCGTGCTGCGCCCGGGCGGCCGCTTCGTCTTCTCCGTGAACCACCCGATGCGCTGGATCTTCCGGGACGATCCGGGACCGCGCGGCCTCGAGGCGGTGTTCCCATACTTCGACCGGAGCCCGTACACCGAGACCGACGAGGCCGGGAACCTCTCGTACGTCGAGCACCACCGCACGCTCGGCGATCGCATCCGCGAGCTCATCGGCGCCGGATTCGTGCTCGACGATCTCATCGAGCCGGAATGGCCCGAGTGGCTCACCCAGACCTGGGGGCAGTGGTCGCCACTGCGCGGGGAGATCTTCCCGGGCACCGCGATCTTCTCCGCCCACCGGCCCGGGTGAGAAGCCAGCCCGGCTGTATAGCAGGGCCAGCTGACAAGCGGGGCCGGGGAGGAACTGGCCCCCGCCGTCAGAGGAGTTTGGAGAGGAACTCCCTGGTTCGCTCCTCCTGGGGGTCGTCGAGCACCTGGGCGGGTGTGCCGAGCTCCACGACGCGCCCGCCGTCCATGAAGGCGACCTTGTCGGCGACCTCGCGGGCGAAACCCATCTCGTGGGTGACGACGACCATGGTCATGCCGTCGTCGGCGAGCCCGCGCATCACCGAGAGCACCTCGCCGACGAGCTCCGGGTCGAGCGCGGAGGTCGGCTCGTCGAAGAGCATGAGCTTGGGGTCCATGGCGAGCGCACGGGCGATGGCGACGCGCTGCTGCTGGCCGCCGGAGAGCTGCGCCGGGTAGGCATCGGCCTTCGCCGCGAGCCCGACGGTCGCGAGCAGCGTGCGGGCCCGCTCCTTCGCCGCCTCCGGCTTCTGCTTCTTGACCTGGATCGGCGCCTCGATGATGTTCTCGAGGGCCGTGCGGTGCTGGAAGAGGTTGAAGTGCTGGAACACCATGCCGACCTCGGAGCGCTGCCGCGCGGCCTGCTTGGGGCTCAGCTCGTAGAGCTTGTCCCCCTTCTCGCGGTAGCCGATGAGCTCGCCGTCGACGTAGAGCCGCCCGCCGTTGACCTTCTCGAGGTGGTTGATGCAGCGCAGGAACGTCGATTTGCCCGAGCCCGAGGGGCCGATGAGGCAGAGCACCTCGCCGGGCGCAACGTCGAGGGTGATCCCCTTGAGTACCTCGAGGGAGCCAAAGTTCTTGTGCACATTGTCGGCCTGGACCATCGGGGTCGCGCTGTCGCGATCGTTGCGGTCCTTCTCGCTCTCGCTCATCGCACGCCTCCCTGCGGCTCGTCGCGGATCTCGATGTTCTTCGGCGGCACACCCTCGGCGTCGGCCAGCGCGCGGAGCTGCTTGGCCGTGAGCTGGCGGGTCGCGCCCTTGGCGAAGTGCTTCTCCAGGAAGTACTGCCCCACCATGAGGATCGAGGTGACGGCGAGGTACCACGTCGCCGCGACGATGAGCAGCGGAATCGGCTGGTAGTTCGCCGCCGAGATATCGCGGGCGCGGCCGGTGAGCTCGAGGGTGAACGGGATCGCCGAGACCAGCGAGGTGGTCTTGAGCATCGAGATGATCTCGTTGCCCGTGGGCGGGATGATGACCCGCATAGCCTGCGGGAGCACAGTGCGCACGATCGTCTGCCGCCAGGACATGCCTAGTGCCGTCGAGGCCTCGCGCTGCCCCTCGGGGACCGAGTCGATGCCGGCGCGGACGATTTCGGCCATGTAGGCGGCCTCGTTGAGCGCGAGGCCGATGATCGCGAGGACGAGCGCGTTGGCCCAGTTCTCGGTGAGGAACTCGACGAAGGTCGGCCCCCACGGCACGCCCAAACGCACTACGGGATAGATCGATGCGAGCATGCCCCAGAGAAAGAGCTGCAGGTAGACCGGGGTTCCGCGGAAGGTCCAGAGGTAGACCCATGCGGTCACGCGCAGTACGGGGTTATCGGACATGCGCATCACTGCGACGGTCATACCCAGGACGATGGCGATTGCCATCGAGGTCACGGTGAGCAGCAGCGTGTAGCCGGCGGCCTGGGCGATCCGGGTGTCGCGGATGTAGTCGAAGTACGTGTCCCAGCGGTAGGCCGGGTTCGTCGCCACGCCCCAGAGGAACAGCGCCGCGAGCACGATGATGATCGCCGCGGCGACCCAGCGTCCGGGGTGGCGCAGCGGGACCGCGCGGATCACGTCCGGCGCGCCTCCTACTTTTGT
>NZ_DAINST010000139.1:0-3930 GCF_036741115.1 Dietzia sp. | reverse complement strand
TGCGCGGCGAGCTGGTCGAGAAGAGCCCCGACGGGCGGGGTCCCCTGGTTCTCGTCTCCCTCGGTGAGCGCGCCGTGCGCCGCCCCCGCCGCGAGCCGCAGCTCCTCCGAGTCCGTGAGCCTGCGGATCCGCGCATCGAGCTCGGTGTCCTCGCCGGGCTGTGGGTCGAGTCCCTCGATCTCCGCGAGCCCCATGCCGAGCATGTCGGCTTCCTGCGCCATCTCTCGAGCCGATGCGGTGCGCACGGCGAGATCCTTCTCCGCCGCGCGCCACTGCGCGTAGACCTTGCGGTAGCGATCGAGCGCCTTGCGCGTCGCTGCGCCGCCGAAGGTATCGACGGCATCGCGCTGCCGCTCGGGCTGGAGCAGCCGCAACTGGTCGTTCTGCCCGTGCACCGTGAGCAGCGGGCCGCAGAATCGGGAGAGCGTGCCCACGGGGACCGCGCGGCCGCCGAGCTGACCGCGGGAGCGACCGTCCTTCGACACGCGGCGCGAGGCGATGACGGTGCCGTCCTGGTCGGCCTCGCCGTCCGCCTCCTCGACTATGGCGCCGGCCGCGGCGCGATCGGGAGCTCCGACGTCATCCAGATCGAAACGGCCCTCGACGAGCGCGCGCTCGGCCCCACGTCGAACACGCGAGGCGTCCGCCCGGGATCCGGTGAGGAGGCGCAAGCCCGTGACGACCATGGTCTTTCCCGCGCCCGTCTCGCCCGTGAGGACCGACAGTCCCGGAGAGAATTCTGCGACGGCGCGGTCGATGACCCCGAGTCCGCTGATGGAGAGTTCTGTGAGCACGCGCCCCAGGGTATTAGAGACCCGGATTGTGCGGTTGGTGCTCCCTGCCCCGCCAGCCGGTCACGGGCAGCCGGAACTTGCGCACGAGGCGGTCGGTGAACGGCGAATCGTCGAGCCGCACCCACTTGACGTCGCGGGAGCCGGCGGCGATCTCGACTCGCGCCCCCTCCGGGACCGGAGCCGAACGCCGGCCGTCGAACGACGCGAGAGCGCGCTGCGATTTCGCGGATACCTCGACGGCGACACGACTGAGCGGGGAGACCACGAGCGGCCGCGCGAAAAGCGCGTGCGCGTTGTTGGGGACCACGAGCATCGCGTCGAGCTCCGGCCACACGATGGGGCCGCCGGAGCTGAACGAATATGCGGTCGAACCCGTGGGAGTCGACACCATGACCCCGTCGCAGCCGAAATCCGAGACCGGCCTGTCGTCGACCTCGAGGGAGACCTCGAGCACGCCGTAACGCTCGATCTTCTCGATGCTCACCTCGTTGAGCGCCCAGTTCGTGGAGAGCTGCTCGTTGCCGCGGTAGACGGTCGCCTCGACCGTCATCCGATTGACCACGTGGTAGCTGCGATCGACGATCTGCTGGACGACGCCGGGCAGCGAGGAGACCTCGGATTCGGCGAGGAAACCGATGTGCCCGAGATTGACGCCGAGCACAGGCACGTCCGCGGCGCGCGCGTATTCCGCCGCGCGGAGAAAGGTGCCGTCTCCGCCCAGTACGAGGACGATTTCGCAGTCCTCGGCCGCGGCGAGTGTCGAGCCGACGATTTCGATCTCGTGGCCGGCGAGCCTGCCCGTGCCCGTCTCGCCGATGGAGACGCCGGGCAGCGGCCTGCGTTGGATCTCCGCGCCCGCGAGCGCGAGGAAGGTCTGCTCGACCATCCGCACGACCACGTTGTAGCGGATGCATTCCTCGATCACGTGGGAGACGGCCGAGATGCTCTCGTCGCGCGAGATGTTCGCCTCGACGAGGATGCGACGCTGCAGCGAGGTGGGGCTCATCGGTCCTGAGGTCCTTCCTTGACGGCCCGCTCGATGAGCGGGCGCGGTGCAGGCGCGGGTCGGTGTAGGTTGTGCGGCGCTTCTCCCACAGTAATTGCTTCGAGTCCCAGGGGTCGGCGCAGCCACAGGAAGAACTCGACGTTACCGCTCGGCCCGGGCAGTGGGCTGGCCGTAGCTCCGCGAACCTCGAGGCCGAGCGCCTCGGCGCAGCGAGCGACATGCTCGACGGCACCCGCGCGCAGCGCCGCGTCCCGCACCACGCCTCCGCTGCCCAGCCGGTCCTTCCCCACCTCGAACTGCGGCTTGACCATCGGTAGAAGGTCCCCGCCGGGTCGGGTGCAGCGCGCGAGCGCCGGCAGGACGAGCGTGAGGGAGATGAAGGACAGGTCCGAGACCACGAGGTCGACCGGGCCGCCGATGGACTCCTCATCGAGCGCGCGAACATTGGTCTTGTCGAGGACGTCGACCCGCTCGTCGTTCTGCAGGCGCCATACGAGCTGTCCGTAGCCGACATCCGCGGCGACCACGCGGTCCGCCCCGCGGGCGAGGAGGACGTCGGTGAACCCGCCGGTCGAAGCTCCCGCATCGAGGCAGCGTGCGCCCTGGACCCGGATGTTGTCGCCGAACGCCTCGAGCGCGCCGATGAGCTTGTGCGCTCCGCGCGAGGCCCACTGCGGAGCCGCGTCCCTGATGGCGATGGACGTGTCGGGCTCGACCTGGGTGGCGGGTTTGTGGGCGACTACCCCGTTGACGACGACGTTCCCCGCGTCGATGAGGGCGCGCGCCCTCTCGCGCGAGTCCACGATCTTGCGCCGGACCAGCTCGGAGTCCAGGCGCATTCGCTTCGGTGCCGGCACTGTTTTGTTCTCCTGTCTTCGGCGTCCGATCGCGGCTCAGCCCCGGCCGGAGTCCAACGTCTGTAGAGCCTCGGCGAGCGCGTCGTGGGCGGAGTCGAGAGCGGCGAGCTGGGAGTCGGTAACCTCGAGGGCCTCGCGCGGATTCTGGCCGACAGGCAGGGCGTCCTCGCCCGACCGGGATTCCGCAGCGCCTCCCCGCTCTCCTTCGGCCCCCACAGCGGCTTCATCGGAGCCGTCGGCCGCCTCCATCTCCGGTACTGCGGCCTCGTCGATCTCGCCGAGATCGACGAGCCTGCCGCCCTCCACGACCTCATCGAGGAGCGCCGTCACATATTCGCGAAGCGCCTCGAGGTCGGGCTGCCCGCCGCGGGCGACCGAACCGGGATCCGGAGTGCCCTGTTCGGCCATCAGCGGACCGCCTGCGCAGTGGGGACGACGGGGAGGCCGAGCGCATCCATGCCGGCGGCCACGTAGGTCGGGCGGTGCGTGGAATCGGCGGCCGCGGCGTCGTCGGAGTCGGACACGCCGGTGAGCACCATGAGCGTGTCCATGCCCGCGGCGACGCCGCCAGCGATGTCCGTGTCGAGCCGATCGCCGACGACGAGAGGCTTGCGCGAACCGATCATCTCGGCCGCGCGGCGCATGATCTCGCTGCCGGGCTTGCCGGCGACCTCGGGACGGCGGTCGGTGGCGGCGACGAGGGCGGCGACGAGCGAGCCGTTGCCGGGAAGGAAGCCGCGCTCAGTGGGCAGGGTGGCGTCCGTATTCGAGGCGACCCAGCGGGCACCGGCACGGATGGCGAGAGAACCCTCCGCGAGTTCGGCCCAGGTGAGCTGCTTGCTCAGACCCTGCAGCACGACTTCCGGGGCGTCGTCCGCGCTGTTCACGACCTCGAATCCCGCCTCGGCGGCCAGATCAGCGAACGCCGGAGCCCCGACGACGAGGACCCGGGTCCCGGCCGGCACGGTTTCCGCGACCATCGATACGGCCGCCTGGGCGCTGTTGATGACATTGGACAGGTCTGCCGCGTAACCGTGGGATACGAGGCCCTCGACAATCTCCGCGGGAGACTTGCTCGCGTTGTTGGTGACGAATGCGACGGGCACACCGGCCGCCGCGAGCGCCTCGGGGGCGAACTCCACGGTCTCGTTGCCGCGGATCAGCGTCCCGTCGAGGTCGACGAGAAGGCCGTCGTATCCATCGACAAGGGGTGCCGAAGACGAGTCCCCGGCGCCGGGATCGAGTCGGTACGCGTTCCTGTAATCGACTGTCG
>NZ_DAINST010000138.1:0-3956 GCF_036741115.1 Dietzia sp. | reverse complement strand
ACGATGACCTCGATGTGCTTGTCGTGGATCGACACGCCCTGCGAGCGGTACACCTTCTGGACCTCGCCGACGAGGTGCTTCTGCACGCCGTTCGGTCCGGTGACCTGGAGAACCTCGTGCGGGTCCGCCGGGCCCTCGAGGAGCGCCGCGCCGCGGGAGACGTGGTCGCCGTCCGCGATCGGGCCCATCGTGCCGTCGGCCTTCTCCACCATCGCGAGACCCTGTCGCCTGGACAGCTTCTCGTAGACGATGTCGTCCATCGAGTCGTCATCCGGCTCGATCGTGATCGTGTAGAAGCGCTCGCCCTCCTCGAGCCGGACGATGCCGGACTCCGAGGCGATAGGGGCCTTGCCCTTCGGCACGCGGGCCTCGAACAGCTCCTGGACACGCGGCAGACCGCCGGTGATGTCGTCGCCGACGCCACCCTGGTGGAAGGTACGCATGGTGAGCTGCGTACCCGGCTCGCCGATGGACTGCGCCGCGACGATGCCCACGGCCTCGCCGATGTCGACGAGCTGGCCCGTCGCCATCGAGCGGCCGTAGCACTCCGCGCACACGCCGGTGCCGGTGGTGCAGGTGAGCACCGAGCGGACCTTGACCTTGGTGACGCCCGCAGCGATGAGTGCATCGATGTTGGGGTCGCCGAGGTCGGTGCCACGGGCGACGATGACGTTGCCATCGGCGTCCTTGGCGTCCTCCGCCAGCGTGCGGGCGAACGTCGAGGTCTCGACGTGCGCATCGCGGATGAGCGTGCCGTCCGCGGCCTCCTCGGCGATGACAGTCTCCACACCGTTCGAGGTGCCACAGTCCGTCTCGCGCACGATGACGTCCTGCGAGACGTCGACGAGACGACGCGTGAGGTAGCCCGAGTCGGCCGTACGGAGAGCGGTATCGGCGAGGCCCTTACGCGCACCGTGCGTGTTCATGAAGTACTCGAGGACGGTGAGGCCCTCGCGGAACGACGACTTGATCGGCTGCGGGATGAAATCGCCGTTCGGTCGGGTCACCAGGCCCTTCATGCCCGCGAGCGAGCGAATCTGGGTCATGTTGCCGGCCGCGCCCGAACGCACGATCGTCGGGATCGGGTTGTCCTCCGGGTAGTGGTCCTCCATGGCCTGACCGACCTTCTCGGTCGCCTCCTGCCACAGCTTGACCAGGTCGTTCTTGCGCTCCTCGTCGGTGAGGAAGCCGCGCGTGTGCATCGACTCGATCTTCGAGGAGCGCTTCTCGAACTCCTCGAGGATCGTCTTCTTCTCCGGCGGCACGAGCACGTCGGACATGGCGACCGTGACGCCCGAACGGGTCGCCCAGTAGAAGCCGGCGTCCTTGAGCTTGTCGACGGTCTGCGAGACGACGATCATCGGGTAGCGCTCGGCGAGATCGTTGATGATCACGGCCTGGCGCTTCTTCGGCATCTGCTCGTCGACGAACGGGTAGTCCGCCGGGAGCAGCTCGTTGAAGAGGATGCGGCCGAGGGTCGTCGTGGTCTCCCATTCCTGACCCGGCTCCCAGCCCTCGGGGAACTGCTCCGCTTCGATCTCGGGCAGCGGGCGCTGGTTGCGTAGGCGCACGAGGATCTTCGAGTGGATGTCGAGCTCGCCGCGGTCGACGGCCATGATGGCCTCGGCCGGCGTCGAGTACACGCCCTGCGCGGGCGCGTCCTTCTCCGGCGCGACGTACGAGCCCTTGGCGTCCTCGTCGAGGCGCGTCAGGTAGTACAGGCCGGTGACCATGTCGAGTCGCGGCATGGCAAGCGGGCGGCCCGATGCCGGCGACAGGATGTTGTTCGAGGCGAGCATGAGGATGCGGGCCTCGGCCTGCGCCTCCGCGGAGAGCGGGAGGTGCACGGCCATCTGGTCACCGTCGAAGTCGGCGTTGAAGGCCTCACACACGAGCGGGTGCAGCTGGATGGCCTTGCCCTCGACGAGCTGCGGCTCGAACGCCTGGATGCCGAGGCGGTGCAGGGTCGGTGCACGGTTGAGCATCACCGGGTGCTCGGCGATGACCTCTTCGAGCACATCCCACACCTGGTCGCGCTGGCGCTCGACCATGCGCTTGGCCGACTTGATGTTCTGCGCGTGGGACAGGTCCACGAGGCGCTTCATCACGAACGGCTTGAACAGCTCGAGGGCCATGAGCTTCGGCAGGCCACACTGGTGCAGCTTGAGCTGCGGGCCCACGACGATCACGGAACGACCCGAGTAGTCGACGCGCTTGCCGAGGAGGTTCTGGCGGAAGCGGCCCTGCTTGCCCTTGAGCAGATCGGACAGCGACTTGAGCGGACGGTTGCCCGGCCCGGTGACGGGCCGGCCACGACGACCGTTGTCGAAGAGCGCGTCCACGGACTCCTGGAGCATGCGCTTCTCGTTGTTGACGATGATCTCCGGAGCGCCTAGGTCGATGAGACGCTTGAGGCGGTTGTTCCGGTTGATCACGCGACGGTAGAGATCGTTGAGATCGGAGGTCGCGAAGCGGCCACCGTCGAGCTGCACCATCGGGCGGAGCTCCGGCGGGATGACCGGCACGCAGTCGAGCACCATTCCGGCCGGGTTGTTGCCCGAGTGCTGGAAGGCGGCGACGACCTTGAGCCGCTTGAGGGCGCGGATCTTCTTCTGACCCTTGCCGTTGCGGATGATCTCGCGGAGCTTCTCGGCCTCGGAGTCGAGGTCGAAGTCGAGGAGCAGCTGCTGGATGGCCTCTGCACCCATCGCGCCCGTGAAGTACTCGCCGAAGCGGTCCTCGAGCTCGCGGTAGAGGTTCTCGTCCTGGATGAGCTGGTTCTTGTCGAGCTTGACGAAGGTATCCCAGATCTCGTCGAGGGAGTCCAGCTCGCGCTGGGCACCGTCGCGGATCTTCTTCATCTCCTTCTCGCCGGCGTCCTTGACCTTGCGCTTGGCATCGGCCTTCGCGCCTTCGGCCTCGAGCTCGGCGAGATCCGCCTCGGCCTTCTTGGCCCGGGCGTCGATATCGGAATCGCGCTCGTCCTCGATCATCTTCTTCTCTTCGAGGATCTGCGCCTCGAGAGTCGACATCTCGTTGTGGCGCAGCTCTTCGTCGACGCCCGTGATGACGTACGCCGCGAAGTAGATGATCTTGTCGAGATCCTTCGGCGCGAGATCGAGCAGGTACCCGAGGCGCGACGGAACGCCCTTGAAGTACCAGATGTGGGTGACGGGAGCGGCGAGCTCGATGTGTCCCATGCGCTCGCGGCGCACCTTGGAGCGGGTCACCTCGACGCCACAGCGCTCACAGATGATCCCCTTGAAGCGGACACGCTTGTACTTGCCGCAGTAGCACTCCCAGTCCCGAGTGGGGCCGAAGATCTTCTCGCAGAAGAGGCCCTCCTTCTCCGGCTTGAGGGTGCGGTAGTTGATGGTCTCTGGCTTCTTGACCTCGCCGTACGACCAGTTTCGGATGTCCTCGGCCGTGGCCAGGCTGATGACGAGCTCATCGAAGAAGTTGACGTCGAACACGTAACTTCCTTTCCCCGGTGTGGGTTGTGGTGGCGGGGCGGAAAGGGGTTGCTCCCCCTCCCCGGCCCCGCCGGGGGTTGATACAACAACGGCTTTCACCTATCGGAATGACGGTGGAGGTACTCGGTCGATCGGACCGAGCCGCCCCCTCCAACAGGTGCGATTCGTCTGAATCCGGTTCGTTACATGGCCTCGTCGGCTGCAGAACCCTCGTCGCGGGACAGGTTGATACCCAGGTTCGCGGTCGCACGGTCCAGGTCGTCGTCATCGCCCTCGCCGAGCGAGACGGCCGTACCGTCCTTGGACAGCACCTCGACGTTGAGGCACAGCGACTGCAGCTCCTTGAGCAGAACCTTGAAGGACTCCGGGATACCCGGCTCCGGGATGTTCTGCCCCTTGACGATCGCCTCGTACACCTTCACACGGCCGACGACGTCGTCGGACTTGATGGTGAGCAGCTCCTGCAGCGTGTACGCCGCGCCG
>NZ_DAINST010000137.1:0-4010 GCF_036741115.1 Dietzia sp. | reverse complement strand
GCCTGGGTCTCCTGATTCTGCAGGAGGCCAGCATCGTCCGGGGAAGCGAGGCCAGTGTCGGCGATAAAGCGCAGGTAGTTGGCGTGCCAGTGGGCGTCCCAGCCCTGGAAGACGTTGGTGAGCCCGTCCGGGGCGTAGCTCAGCAGGTTGATCACCAGCGAGGCGATGATCCACGCAGCGACGATCACCCCGAGGAACGGCGCGCAGTTCCACACCCAGATGCGCCAGCCGCGAAGCTCGGGCGCGCGGCGGAGCTCGGCGGCTCGGGCGGCGCGTTCGGCCGCGCGCGAGGCCGCGCGAAGGGAGCGGCGCGAGCGCGAGTGGGACGGACCCGCGGCCCCAGCGGAACCCGCCGGATCCGCAGCATCCCCGGCAGAACCGGCATCCCTTCGGGGCAGCCGAAACCGGAATCGCAGGAACCAGCGCCGTCGCGTGAACCGGAGCCGTCCGGACGCGAACGCTCCGACGATCGCGACGGCCACTGCGGTGATCAGCGTCGCCACGATGTAGGACAGCAGGTTCCACCGCAGCTCGAGCATGCCGAGCAGGTAGCTGGCGACGGCGACCACACCGTACGAGACGGGGATCGCGCCGGCGAGCGCGTAGCCGAACCGCACGCCGCCGGCCAGGCAGATCACCAGCCCAGGGATCACGATCAGAGCTGTGAGCGTGAGCATCACTGCGACAACGATCGTCCCGCCCCTTTCCTCGCTCGACTACCTATCTCATTCGCGCACAGGTATCCCCCGTACACAATCGAGGGCCATTATTCTCCACAATGCCTCCGGGCACCGCGCGTGCCCTCGGTGTGCCGAGAAGTCGGCGGCCCGGTTGCTCCCGTTCGGCGCCGTCATCCGGCCACCGCCCCCTACTTCGGCATGAGCCCGCCGAGCGGCCCGCCGCCGACACACATGTCGCCGACCCCCTCGCCCGGTTCGACGCGGAGTGCCTCGCCGTCGCCGACGAGCTGGACGGTCGCCTGGCCGAGTCCCGCGGTCACGGGCACCTCGACCGGCTGGCCGCCGCCGAGGGAGAGCGCGACCACGCCGTCGCCGGACGCGAAGTAGTTGAACTGCAGCGTCCAGTCGCGCTCGACGAGCGGCCCGTCGAGCGGGATGGACGTCGCGCCGCTGCCGGCGGAGATCCGCATGCCGCAGTTCGGCTCGAAGCCCTGCACGATCGAGCGCACCTGCAGGATCTCGGCCGGCTGCAGGTGCCCCTGCCCGTCGACGACCCGCGGCGTCTTCGTCCAGTGCGCGATCTCCGGGTACCCATCGAGCCCGCCGACCAGCCTGGACAGCATGTTGTCCTGGCCCATCACGGGCAGCAGCACGTCGAGGCCCACCGGCTGGTCGAGGAGCGTGTCGCCCTCGAGCTCTGCCGTGCTGTCCCGCAGCGCCGCGAAGTACTCCCGGGACGGCTGCTCGTGCCACGTCCGCGCGTAGCCCCAATGTGTGACGGCGGAGACCACAGTCACGACGGCGAGCACCGCGCCGATGAGGACGGTGGATTTGCGGCCGGCCGCGGCGGCGGAGGGCTTCCGGCCCGCCGAGTCCGGGGCGCGCCGTTGGCCCCTGCGCGCGGCGACGCCCGCGACCGCCGCCGCGCACAGCGCCGCCACCACCGCGACCTCGGACAGATGGCGCAGCGTGTTCGCCACGAGCGCCGCGGTGAGCGGAGAGGTCCGGTGCAGCGCGAGCGCGAGAGCCGGGATCGCCGGGTAGACGAGCAGCGGGAGCCACAGCCACATCGCACTGCGCCGGACCGCCCACCCAGTCCATGCGAGCACGGCCACGGAAACTCCCACGCCGAGGGCGATCTCGATCCACGATGGGTCCACGAACGGCGGACCCGGGTGCCAGCGGCCCCACGTCCACGGGCCGCCGGAGAACGAGGGCACGAGGGTGTCGACGTAGGTGTTCCAGAAGGCGTCCCACGTGCCCTGCCCCGAGGGCTGGTTCGGGGCCGGCTCGCCGCCGCTGGAGGTGAGCAGCAGGTAGAGCACGCCCCACGCGACCGTGATGCCGAGGAGCGGGCCGAATGCCTCGGCGATCCGGCGCCACGCGGCGCGCCCGCGCCACGGGACGAGCCCGGCGAGGGCAAGGGCCAAGACGACGAGCGCCGCGGCCGGGAGCACGAAGAGAGCCCGCTCGGAGAACAGCAGCCCGACGAGCATGAGGCCGGCCGCGAGGATTCCATGACGCAATGCCCCCGTGACGCCGGCCTTTCCCTCCGCCGAGCCCGCGCGCACGAGCGCGCACACGATATACGCCACGGCCAGCGCGAATGCCGCATGGAGCGGCAGGGCATTAACGGCCGCGGCGAGCCACGTCCCGCCGGGGAGCGCCAACGGCGAGAAGCCGTAGACCGCGACCGGCACGGCGGCGAGCCACGGCGAGAGCGCCCGTCCGGGCGCATCGGGCCCGCGGCCGTGCTGCGCGGAATCGGCGGCACCCGCTTCGCCCGCATCGTGGATCGCGGTGACGACGAGCCACACGGCGCGGGCCACGGCCGCGAGGGCGACGGCCTGGAGGATCGCGATGACCACGACCGCCGCGGGCCAGACGAGCGGCGCGGCGTGCGCGAGGGCCCACTCGATGAGCCACGCCGCGGGCATAATGTGCCCGTCGTGATCCCGGAACAACAGTGGGATCGGGCTGTCCTCGGCTCTAGTCGTGGCGAGGAAGGAGAGGTCGTCCCAGTAGAACCAGCCGAGCGCCGTCACGACGACACGGACGATCCACGCGAGGGCAGCGACCCCCACTATGGCGGCGAACGCTGGGCGTTGGAACGTGCGCACGGATGCTCCTTGCGGTGCTCGGCGGTTTTATCGGACCCGGTCGATAGTGTTCCCCACTATGCCCGACAACAACCCACGCACCCACGAAGTCCACCGCCTCGGCGCCACCGGCACGCGCGCAGTCCGCCCGCGGTCCACGCGCCGCGTCCGCGGCGTCGCGGGCGTGCGCGGCACTGTCGCCGCGGTCCTCGCCGTCGCGCTCGGTGCGGGCCTCGCGGGTTGCGAGGCCGATGGGTCGTGGGCCATGGACGCCGCAGGCAGCGCGAGCTCCACGGGGCAGCCGGACAACCTCGATCCCTCGGCTGCGGAGGCTCCCGCGCCCGAAAGCCCGGCGCCGGGGGCCGAAGTGGGCGCGCCCCCGGAGGCGCCGGGCCCAGGCGCGGAGAGCGATGGTGGGGTTCCCGCCCCGCCGCCCGGCAACGCGCCGTCCGCTCCCCCGGACCTTGTCGCGGCGGCGCGAGTGGGCCTGCCGCTCCTGCCCATCAAGGGACGCGCGCCGAAGACAGGGTACGACAGGGACCAGTTCGGCCAGGCGTGGAGCGACGATGTCACGGTTGCCGGCGGCCACAACGGCTGCGATACGCGCAACGACGTGCTCGCCCGGGACCTCGTCGATATCGCGCTCAAGCCCGGCAGCCGCGACTGCGTGGTGCTCTCCGGAACGCTGGACGATCCGTACACGGGCGAGACCGTCGCGTTCACGCGCGGCTCGAACACCTCGCGGGAGGTGCAGATCGATCACCTCGTGGCGCTGTCCGATGCGTGGCAGAAGGGAGCCCAGCAGCTCGGCGAAGAACAGCGCCGCAACCTCGCGAACGATCCGCTCAATCTGCAGGCGGTGTCGGGTTCCGTCAACCAGCGCAAGAGCGATGGGGATGCGGCCACCTGGCTGCCGCCCAACGCCGTTTACCGCTGCGAGTACGTGGCGCGGCAGGTCGTGGTCAAGCAGGAGTACGGCCTGTGGGTCACGCAGGCCGAGCACGATGCGATCGAGCGGGAGCTCGCCGGCTGCCCGTAGTCAGGCGGAGCGGGTGCGCACCGAGCGCGTCCAAAGCCCAGACCGAAAAGAGCGCCGAACGAGAAACGCCCCGGTAGATGAGGTTCCGAAAACCTTGCCTACCAGGGCGTTTGTGGCGAGCCGCGTGTCGGAATCGAACCGACGACCTTTTCATTACGAGTGAAATGCTCTACCGACTGAGCTAACGCGGCG
>NZ_DAINST010000136.1:0-4051 GCF_036741115.1 Dietzia sp. | reverse complement strand
ATATGGGGCTCGAGAGCGCCGTAGTCGTAATCGAGATCCGGAAGAGTGTACTCGGCCATGGGGAGTCCTCTCTGCAATGAGTTATTGCCGTCTTTGTCGTCTGTGGATCCCTGGTGCGCGTCGCGGAAGCATGTTCGATCGCGACCCGCTCCGGGGAGTGTCGCTTGCGTTACCCACCATAGGGCGGAAAACGAGACTTGGCAGAAAGGGGGAATATGCGCTGGTCAGGGTGCTGTAAGGGAAGTGACTACAGGACGATCAGGAAGATGAGGATGGCCAGGGCGATGGCGGCGACGATGCTGCCCGTGACGAGCTGACGGTTGCGCTGCGCGGCTTCCTGATCGTTCGCGGAGTAGGTCTGAGAGTGCGAATCGGAGGACACCAGACTGCGCAGTCGCTGCTCGCCGTTGGAGACGTGGCGCATCGAAGACGACATGAGGGGTCCTTCCTGACTTCCGGGCTACACAGACCTTAATGCCACCGTCGAAGCTTTTCCAAAGAACTCCGGCGGATCAGCAAGCGGAATTAAAGCCGTCAACCTGGCAATTCGCTTGCATCTGCAAGCGATTGTCCACTGACTCTACGTTTGTAGCGAACCACGAACGGGTGCCACGGGCGGAAACGAAAATGTGGCGCTTGCCACAGCGAAATTCGGCCAGACGGGAAGGTTGCGCCCGCGCGCAGTTCGGGGCGAGGATCACACTTTCGTTTCGATCTGCACACGAGCGCGGATCACCCCGCCCGCACCCCACCCACGCCGACGACCGCTAGAGTTCCCGACCTGCCGGTTTGCGCTCCGGGAGTAGCCTTTGGGACATGAGTTGGTTGGAAAATTCACTGAACGCCGCGATGCTCCGCTCCCGCGTGGACCTCGCTCCCGCCGAGGTCGTCGGCGAGGCCGATGCGCTGCCGGGCCGCGACGCGGAGATGCCGGTCGCGCCCGCGAACCTCGCCACGGGGAACCCGATGCGCGGCCCGTTCCCCGAGGGCCACGAGCAGATCGTCCTCGGCCTCGGCTGCTTCTGGGGCGCCGAGAAGCGCATGTGGCAGCTCGATGGCGTGTGGACCACGGCCGCCGGGTACGCCGGCGGCTGGACGAAGAACCCGACCTACGAAGAGACCTGTACCGGGTCCACGGGGCACACGGAGGCCGTGCTCGTCGACTACGACCCCGCCGTCATCTCCACCGAACAGGTCCTCCAGGCCTTCTTCGAGTCGCACGATCCCACGACCCGCAACCGCCAGGGGAACGACATCGGCACGCAGTACCGCTCGGCGATCTTCGCGACGACCCCCGAGCAGCTGGCCACCGCCGAGGCGATGGCCAAGCGCTACGAGGCCGTGCTCGCGGAAGAGGGATTCTCGGATGTGACGACGGAGGTGGGCCTTCTCTCGGACGTCCGCTCCGGCGAGTTCTACTACGCGGAGGACTACCACCAGCAGTATCTGCTCAAGAATCCCAACGGCTACGACTGCCACGCGCGAACCGGGGTGGCCTGCCCGATCGGCTGAGCGCGGGGTCGGGGGACTGTCGTTCGGAGAACCCGGGGGAGGGCGGTGCCCGGCGACGTAATCGCCGGGCCGCCCGCCACGTCGGCTCAGAGCTCGGGCATGACCTTCTCGGCGACGAGCGCGAGGTGGTCGAGGTCCCGCAGATCGAGGAACTGCAGGTAGATGCGCGAGATCCCGGTCTCCGCCGCGTAGGACTTCGCCTTGGCGATGATCTCCTCGGGCGTGCCTGCGAGCCCGTTCTCGCGTAGCTCGGCGGGCTCGCGCCCGATGGCCGCGGCGCGGCGCTCGATCTCCGCATTGGATTCCCCGCAGCACACGACCTGCGCGGCCGAGCGCAGCAGAGTCTTCGGGTCGCGTCCCTGCTCGGCGCAGATCGCGTCGACGTTGGCGTTGATCCGCGCGGTGTCCGCGGCCGAGGCGAAGGGGACGTTGAACTCGTCGGCGAAGCGCGCGGCCAGGCTCGGGGTCCGCTTCTTTCCGTGGCCTCCCACGATGATCGGAAGTCGCTCCTGCAGCGGTCGCGTAAGCATCGGCGAATCGGTGAGCTCGAGGCGGTGGCCGGAGAAATCGAACGTGGCCGAGCGGTCGCTGGACTCCGGGTACCACCACGCATCGAGCGCGGAGAGGGAGTCCTCGAGGTCGTCAAATCGCTCGCGCACCGTGGGCAGGGGAATGCCGAAGGCGCTGTGCTCGTCGTCGTACCAGCCGGCGCCGAGGCCGAGTTCGACACGGCCGCCGCTCATCGCGTCGACCTGAGCGACGGAGACGGCGAGAGGGCCGACGTGGCGGAAGGTATTCGAGGTGAGCAGGGTGCCGAGACGGATTGTCGAGGTGTCGCGCGCGAGCCCGGCGAGCGTGATCCACGCGTCGGTGGCGCCCGGCTCGCCGCTCACGTCGCCCATCTTGAGGTAGTGGTCCGAGCGGAAGAACGCGCCGTAGCCGAGTTCCTCGGTGGCCTTCGCGGCTTCGAGGAGCATGGCGTAGTCCGCGCCCAGCTGGGGCTCGGTGAATACGCGGAGTTCGATGGTGCCGTCGGTTCTCGTGCTCACGGTTTCTCCTCGGATTGTTCAAATCGGTATGTGTCGTGGATGGGCGCGGCGGAGGGATCTCCTGTGCCGCCGTGACAGCTTCAAGCGTAGGCGGATTCCTGCCCGGCGTGCAGCGCGCGCCGTGCCGTTAGTGTGAGTTGGCTGCTACGTCGAAGTGGAGGGAACCATGGAAGATACGGAGCAGCGAGAGGACCGGTTCCGGCTGCTGCCGATGCGGCCGCGGGACCCGGGCAAGTCCGGCCGCACGGCGTCGATGCTCGAGCTCTTCTTCGACCTCGTCTTCGTCGTGGCCGTCGGCACCGCCTCGACTTCGCTCAGCGGCACGCTGGGCGAGGGACACGTCGTGGACGGGGTGCTCCACTTCGCCCTGGTGTTCTTCGGGATTTGGTGGGCGTGGATGAACTCCACGTGGTTCGCCACGTCGTTCGAGCAGTCGGGGTCGCCTGCGCTCAGTTGCTGTGGGTTCTCGCCCTCCTCCTGCCGGACGGGGCTTTCGGATGGGTCGTGCCGGTTCTGGTCCTCGTCGACCCGATCATCCCCGTCCCGTTCGTGATTACCGCGGTGGTGATGGCGCTGCTCGTCGCGCTGTTCGTGTGGCGTGGCCCGGGGCGCGAGGTGGTCGAGACCGAATAAGTGGCGGCTCTGGCAAGCGCGCGATAGCGGGCAGACCTCCATCCGCCGCCGCGCGGAAGTGACGATGTGCCAGCATGGGTTCGTGCAGCCCCTCAGAACCCAGCAGCAGACTCGCCGACCGGCGGGCGCGCAGCGCTGGCGCTGGCTCGCGCACCCCCCGTACGGAACTCCCGGCGCCCCGCCCTCCCCGGAGGAGGCCGCCGAGCAGGCCCGCGAGCGCCGGGCCAGCGAGGAGTTCCTCCGCCGCTCCGATCCCAGCCCCGCCTACGGGCGCAATCCTGGCTGGGGGCTGCCGACGCTCGCAGCCGGCTTCGCCCCCGCAGACGCCGGAACCCAAATGCCCCCCGAGACCCCGCGCGGCGTCGTCGGTCGCCGACTCGAATTCCTCGACACCGCCGCCCGCGTGCTCCTCCTGCTCGGCACGATCGCCGCGGTCCTCGGGCTCGGCCGCTACGTCCTCCTCGTCGCGATGCGGGGCGAGACCGTGGCGTGGTGGGTGGAAACGGTGACGTCGTGGGTCACGCGTTTCGCGTACGCGGCGTCCTTCGTGTCGGCCCTGGTGCTGCTCGTCGCGGCGGTGCGGGCCCTGCTCGCCGCCCGCGACCTCGCATACTCGGAGAGAGGCGGGGACCCGAGGAACACGTGGGTGATGGCGGCGTGCGGCGTCATCCCGGGGTTGAACCTCCTCTACCTGCCCGTCTACCTCCGAGAGATCGAGCCGGCCGAAGGCATCGGGCGGGGGCCGCGCGGCGCCGACCCGCGGATGTGGCGGCGGCTCCGGGTGTGTTGGTGGATCCTGGTGGCGAACCAGCTCGTAGGCGCCGTCTACTGGTGGCAGGTGCTGCGCGCCGGCACGC
>NZ_DAINST010000135.1:0-4055 GCF_036741115.1 Dietzia sp. | reverse complement strand
GGTTCGCTACAAGAGCGGCCAGGGGCTCGGCACGGCTCTTCACGATGCAGAGATCGCGCTCCGCGAAATCGAGTCCCGGCGCGATGCCATGCGCTCGCGCGCCGACTCCGCGGACCTGCTCTTCCGTACGCTCGACAAGCACCGCAGCGCCGTCATCGAGAGGTATTCCGCTCCGCTACGCGACAAGCTGCGGCACTACGGTCAGATCGTGTTCGGCGAGGATTTCGATGTCTCTCTCGGGGACGACCTCGGTGTCACTGCGCGCAGGCTCGACGACCTCACGGTGGACTACGGAAAGTTGTCGGGCGGAGCGAAGGAGCAGTTCGCGATCCTCACCCGACTCGTCTGCGTCATGCTCGTCGGAGGTAATAGCGTCCCCGTTTTCCTCGACGACACGATGGGCTACACCGACCCACAGCGGCGCAAGGCCATGGCGTCCGTGCTCAACGAGGCGGGAAAATCGGCCCAGATCATTGTGCTGACCTGTGATGAAGCCCGTTTCTCCGCGATCGGGGACGCCGCTCGGCATTCCCTCGGCTAGGGCCCGTGCTCGGACTGTCGCAACCCCGAAGTGGGCGTTCGGCCGCCGCGGATGGCAGGTTTTCCGGGGACGTTAATTAACATTGCCGCCATGGACGATGCGCGCTGGTTGACCGAGGAAGAACAACGGCTGTGGCGGCGCACCCTGCAGTTCCATCAGCTCATGGATCTCGCCGTCGATAGGCAGCTCGAACGCGACGCGGGTCTTTCGCTCTCGGACTACAGCGTTCTCGTGACCCTCTCCGAAGGCGATGAGCTGGGCCTTCGCGCGCGCACCCTCGGCGAGCGACTCGGCTGGGACCGCAGCCGCGTCTCCCACCAAGTGCGCCGGATGGAAAAGCGCGGGCTCGTCGAGAAGAACGCCTGCGAAACGGACGGCCGCGGCACCATGGTCGGGCTCACTTCGCTGGGGCAGGAAGCGCTCGAGGCGGTTGCGCCGCAGCATGTCGAGCTGGTGCGAAGCGTCTACATCGATGGCCTCGACGAGGAAGAACTCCGCACCCTCGATCGGATCTTCTCGCGGGTCATCGAAAAGGTCGGGGAGAAAGAAGGGATCGTCATCCCCGGTTCGACGCCCTGACTTCTGCGAAAAGGCAGATCGGGCGGACTCCGCCGATCCGGCACAAATCAAAAAGAACCCCCCTCCCGCCAGCGAAATCCCGCTGGTAGGAGGGGGTTTTCCGTGCCCCCGAAGGGAATCGAACCCCTGACCTTTGGTACCGGAAACCAACGCTCTATCCCCTGAGCTACGAGGGCGAGCACGGAAAAACCGATCCATCACCACGAAATGCGCGATAAATCGGTCCCTGATGCCTAGCTACTGTAGCACCGGCCGCGGGGAACTCCGATTCGCGGGGCCGCGGGAACGAGTGCAGGGGCCGAGGCCGAAAAACTCGCCTCCACCTAATAGGATGATCCATCGTGACCCCAGCCGAACTCGCCACCGTCATCAGATCCGTCGTGCTCGACGCCGTCGAGGCTCGCGGCGGCGATACCTCGGTCGTCCCCGCGCAGGTGACGGTCGAGCGTCCCCGCAACCCCGAACACGGCGACTACGCCACGAACATCGCGCTCCAGCTGGCCAAGAAGATCGGCACCAACCCCCGGGAGTTCGCCGAGCAGGTCGCCGGCGCGCTCGCAGAGGACGCCGGAATCGCGGAGACCGAGATCGCCGGCCCCGGCTTCATCAACATCCGCCTCGACACCGGCGCGCAGGGCCGCCTCGTCGACGAGGTGCTCGCGGCCGGCGCGGGCTTCGGCACGGGAGAGAAGTACTCGGGCCTCAAGATCAACCTGGAGTTCGTGTCCGCAAACCCGACAGGGCCGATCCACCTCGGCGGGACCCGCTGGGCAGCGGTCGGCGATGCCCTCGGCCGTATCCTGGCGGCTCAGGGAGCCGACGTCACTCGCGAGTACTACTTCAACGACCACGGCGCGCAGATCGACAGGTTCACGCGCTCTCTCATCGCGGCAGCCAAGGGCGAGCCCGTGCCCGAGGACGGCTACGCCGGCGAGTACATCAACGAGATCGCGGCGGACGTGCTCGCCGAGCACCCCGGCGCCCTCGAGCTGCCCGAGGAGGAGCGGCACGAGGTATTCCGCTCGGTGGGCGTCGAGCTCATGTTCGCCCACATCAAGAGGACCCTCGCCGAGTTCGGCACGGTCTTCGACGTCTACACCCACGAGAACTCGATGTTCGAGTCCGGCCAGGTGGACAAGGCGATCGAGACGCTCAAGGGCAACGGCAACCTCTACGAATCCGACGGCGCCTGGTGGCTCCGCTCCACCGCGTTCGGGGACGACAAGGATCGCGTCGTCATCAAGTCGGACGGGGACGCCGCCTACATCGCCGGCGACATCGCCTACTACCTCGACAAGCGCTCGCGTGGCTTCGACCTCGCGATTTACATGCTCGGCGCCGACCATCACGGCTACATCGCGCGCCTCAAGGCCGCGGCCGCCGCGCTCGGCGAGGATCCGGCAACGATCGAGGTGCTCATCGGCCAGATGGTCAACCTCGTCCGCAACGGCAAGCCGGTGCGCATGTCGAAGCGCGCCGGCACCGTGATCACCCTCGACGACCTCGTCGAGGCGATCGGCGTCGACGCGGCCCGCTACGCCCTCATCCGTTCATCCGTGGACAACACTATGGACATCGACCTCGCGCTCTGGGCCTCGGCGACCAGCGACAACCCGGTGTACTACGTCCAGTACGCGCACGCGCGCCTGAGCTCCCTCGCGCGCAACGCCGAGGCGCTCGGGCTGTCGGCGGAGGGCGCGGACACCTCGCTGCTCACCGACGAGTACGAAGGCAAGTTGATCCGCACCATCGCGGAGTTTCCGGGGATCGTCGCCACGGCCGCCGAGCTCCGCGAGCCCCACCGGATCTCGCGCTTCCTCGAGGACCTCGCCGCCTCCTACCACCGCTTCTACGACCGCGTCCGCGTCCTCCCGCAGGGCGACGAGGAACCCGGCGAGATCCACACCGCACGGCTCGCGCTGTGTGCCGCGGCCCGCCAGACGCTCGCCAACGGGCTCGGGCTCGTCGGCGTCTCCGCACCGGAGCGGATGTGAGCGCGCACCCCGCCGGCCCGCGGCACGAGTACCCGCACGCCCCGAGCATCGGGGAGCGGCCCGCGGACGCGAACGAGCTCATGCGACTCGACGAGGCGGTGTGGCCGAAGAATGCCACGCGTAACCCCGACACGGGCGCGGTGGAGATCGCCGGCTGCGACGTCAACGAGCTCGCCGCCGAGTACGGCACGCCGCTCTTCGTCGTGGACGAAGACGATTTCCGCTCCCGCTGCCGCGAGCTCGCCGAGGCATTCGGCGGAGGGGACCGCGTGCACTACGCCTCGAAGGCGTTCCTCTGCACCGAGACCGCGCGGTGGATCAAGGAAGAGGGGCTCGCTCTCGACGTCGCCTCAGGGGGTGAGCTCGCCATAGCGCTACGCGCCGGATTCCCCACCGAGCGCATCACGATGCACGGCAACAACAAGTCCGTCGCCGAGCTCGAACTCGCCGCGCGCTCAAGCGTCGGGCACATCGTTCTCGACGCACCGGACGAGATCGCCCTGCTCGACGACATCGCCGCCGAGAACGGGACAGTCCAGGACGTCTTCCTGCGGGTCACGGTCGGCGTCGAGGCGCACACCCATGAGTTCATCGCCACCGCGCACGAGGATCAGAAGTTCGGCTTCTCGCTCGCCGGCGGCAAGGCGCTCGACGCCGTCGGAGCGGTCCTCGCCGCGGAAAACCTCCGGTTCACGGGCCTGCACAGCCACATCGGTTCGCAGATCTTCGAGTTCGACGGCTTCGAGCTCGCTGCCCGTCGGGTCATCGGCCTCATGGCCGAGGTGCGCGACGCCTACGGTCTAGAAGCCCTCGCCGATGTCGACACCGTCGATCTCGGCGGCGGACTCGGCATCAGCTACACCACGGAGGACAACCCGCCTGCCGTCTCCGAGCTCGCCCAGAAGCTCCTCGAAAACGTCGCGAAGCAGGCGGCCGAATTC
>NZ_DAINST010000134.1:0-4090 GCF_036741115.1 Dietzia sp. | reverse complement strand
CCCCGTGCTCGCGCAGATTCGACAGGAGCAGGGCCACGCCGCCGCCGCGCTTCGAGAGCTGAAGCGCCGAGTTGATGGAGCGGCCGATGGACTCCATGTTGTCCTCGATACGCAGGAGGAAGCACGATACCGGCTCGCCGCGCTGCTTCTTGCCCGAGTTGAGGAAGGTCGGCGTGGCCGGCTGGAAGCGGCCCTCGAGGATCTCCTCGACGAGCGCCTCGGCGAGGGCCTCATCGCCCGCGGCGAGGGTAAGAGCGACCATGCAGACGCGGTCCTCGTAGCGTTCGAGGTACCGCTTTCCGTCAAAGGTCTTGAGCGTGTACGAGGTGTAGTACTTGAACGCCCCGAGGAACGTGGGGAAACGGAACTTCTTCGCGTACGCCGAATCGAAGAGCTCGGTGACGAAATCGCGCGAGTACTGCTCGAGGACCTCGGGCTCGTAGTAGTTGTTCTCCACGAGGTAGTCGAGCTTCTCGTTGAGATTATGGAAGAACACGGTGTTTTGGTTGACGTGCTGCAGAAAGTACTGCCGCGCGGCCTGCTTGTCCTTGTCGAACTGGATGCGCCCGGCGGAATCGTAGAGATTGAGCATCGCATTGAGCGCGTGGTAATCCATACCGTTCGCCGCCGGATCCTCGATCATTTCCTGCCGCTCTACCGTTGGTGCTGCCAAAACTCTTCCAATCCCTCGCGGACGTTCTCGACGTCCTCGTGCGTTCCCATGAGCTCGAACCGGTACAGGTACGGCACCCCGAGCTTGGCCGCGATGGCCTCCCCCGCAGCGCCGAACGACGTGCCGAAGTTGGAGTTCCCGCCGGCCACCACTCCCCGGGCGAGTGCGCGGTTCCCTTCGATTGCCAGGAACTTCTTGACCTGGCGCGGAACGTGCGACCCCTCCCGGCCCGTGACCGACAGGCAGCCCCCGTAGGTGGGGACTATCAAAACAAAAGGCTCCGACATTTCCGGCATCTCATCCGCGGCGCGGATGGGGATGCGAGTCGAGTCGAAGCCGAGCTTGCCGACGAAGCGGGCGGTGTTCTCCGAGATGTTCGAAAAGAACACCACGTGCACGCGCCCCGCCGCGTCGCCCTGCCCGTCCGCGAGAGACGCTTCCCCTTGTTCTCGCGGACCGGCGGGCGCAGCCGGCGTCGCCATAGCGCAGACCGCCCTCTAGGCCGCCGCGGTGGCGAGAGCCTTGATGCGGTCCGGGCGGTAGCCCGACCAGTGATCCTCGCCCGAGACGACGATCGGAGCCTGGAGGTATCCCAGAGCCATCACGTACTCCCGCGCCTCGGCGTCCTCGGTGATATCGACGACCTCGTAGTCGATCCCCTGCTTGTCGAGAGCGCGGTACGTCGCGTTGCACTGCACGCACGCGGGCTTGGTGTAGACGGTGATGCTCATGGAGTTCGGGCCTTTCTCGAGAAACGAGGGGTGAGCTTCCGCCCGCGAAGCCGATCCGGAGACCGAGCCACACCGACGAAGCAGATATTCGAACATATGTTGTGAGCCTGTGGAATTCGACAGGGCCTCTGCCCTGTCCAACGCCTCCCGAGGGGTGATGATTCCCGCTTGAGAGTGACTCTCGAATGCCGGGCCGCAACGTCTCCAAACACTACCCGTTGTGCCTAGAAGGTCAACACACCACGACATATTGGTCTTACACGGATGATATTCCCAGGTCGCGGTCCCACCTTGTGGACCCCCGTCGTCCGATAACAACGTTACGAACAACATCGTTGTCGTTCGCGGCGATCCATTCGAACGTCGCCGACCGCTCGAGCCGTCTCCGGACGCCGAAATCGGCCCGTTCGAGTGCCCACAGGTTGTCCACGCGCGCTCCACAAGCCGTCCACACCCCCGTCCACAGGGCCCGGGCCGTGGTGTTCGAACAGGACGTGTCGAGGGCGGAGCGGAAGACCACCGGGGCGGGACGACTTAGTCTTGCTGAGGAGAAACAAAGGCGACCTCTCTGCCGGCCCGGCCCGGCCAGGGAGTGGCGGTAGTACGGAGTGAGCACAGGAGGGCGGCCAGGAAATGGAGAGCGGCACGGAGATTCGGTACGTGGCCATCGGCGACAGCTTCAGCGAAGGCGTCGGCGACGAACGTCCCGACGGCGTGCCGCGCGGTTGGGCCGACCGGGTCGCCGAGCTGATCGCCCGTCCCGTCGAGGGCACCGAGCCGAGCACCGTCCGTTACGCGAACCTCGCCGTGCGGGGGAAGCTCCTGCCCAGCATCCTCGCCGATCAGCTCCCCGCCGCGCTCGCGCTCGATCCCCTGCCCACGCACCTGTCCTTCAACGGCGGAGCCAACGACATCATGCGACCGGGATTCGACAGGCGCGGCTATCTCGCCGGCGTGCGCGCCCTCGTCCGCCGTTGCCAGGACGCCGGCGTCGCGCCCATCATCCTCAGCGGCGCCGACGCCTCGACCTACGTCCCGCTCGGGCGCGTGCTTCGCCGCAGGGCCGCGGACCTCCTCGACGCGACCGCCGAGATGTGCGAGGAGCTCGGCTGCACCTTCGTCGACGTCTTCGCCGATCCGGTCCTCCGCGCGGCCGGCTACTGGTCGGGCGACCGCGTCCACCTCAACGCCGCGGGGCACGAATACACCGCCGCCGTCGTGGCGGCCTCCCAGAGCATCCCCTGCTCCGCTCCGGAACGCCTGCCCATGACGACGAACGTCCGGTCCTTCGCACGCGAGATCGGGTACTACCGCGAGCATGTAGCCCCCTGGGTGAGTCGTCGGCTCCGTGGGCGTTCCTCCGGCGACGGACGGCCGCCGAAGTTCGGCGCCTGGACTTCGGTACTCGCCGCCACCTTCGAGGCCATCGCCGAGCCGGCCGCCGATTCCGCCGCTGGGCCCGCAGCAGAGTCCGCAGCCGTGGCGGCCGCGAGCGAGACCGCGGCGCGAGCGTCGGCGCAGGCAAGGTCGCAGGTACAGGCGCAGACCCAAGCCCACGCGCACGTCCAGGCCACGGCGCCGGTTGCCGGCGAGCCCGCGGCGGTTTCACCCCGACCGGCAACAGTGCCGGTCTCGTAGACACCTGGCGCGCGGCCACACGGCGACTGCCGAATCGATGTCCGGCCTATCGGCAGCTCGCCCCGCCCCCGCGCCGCCCGCCGCGACGAGCCTCCCGGGACGCCGCAGCATCCACGGCACACCGACAGCAAAAAGCGCCGCGCCCACCGTCTCATCCGAGACGGTGGGCGCGGCGAGTCCTTCGCGCGCGATGGCGCGGGACGGGTGCTCCTAGCCCTGGCGGGCCTTGAAGCGCGGATCCTTCTTGTTGATCACGTAGACCTTGCCGCGACGACGCACAACCTGGGCGCCCGGCTTGTTCTTCAGCGACCGAAGGGACTTGCGGACCTTCATGGGGCGCTCCTTTCTGCTAGCCGATATACCTTCCGCTCCCGCGACGGAGCGGGGTACCGACGAGCGGTCCTCGCGCACGGCGAAGCGAAGGTATGGAACTCGAATAGGATAGCCGCCGGGCACTCCAATTGTCATATCCGGGACCGACTCCGGACGCGGCCGCCACGTACCGGCACGTGGCTAGTATCGGTCGTATGAGCGAAACCGAGAACCGAACCGGCAAATCGGGAACGGCCCCGAGCCCCGCGCAGCAGGCGATCATCGCCGAACTGCACGTGCGCCCCGAGATCGATCCCGCAGCGGAAATCGAGGCCCGCGTCGAGTTCCTCTCAGACTACCTCGCCTCCTCGCGCACCGCCGGTTTCGTCCTCGGGATCAGCGGTGGCCAGGACTCCACTCTCGCCGGAAGGTTGTGCCAGCTCGCTGCCGAGCGGGTCCGCGAGTCGGGCGGAAGCGCCGAGTTCCTCGCGGTCCGACTCCCCTACGGCGTCCAGTCCGACGAGGAGGACGCACAGACCGCCCTCGGCTTCATTGCCCCGGACCGCACCATGGTCGTCGACATCAAGCCCGCGGCCGACGCCGCCGCGGACGCTGCCGCACGGGCGCTCGGCGGGGAGCCGCTGCGCGATTTCGTGCGTGGGAACATCAAGGCACGGGAGCGGATGGTCGCGCAGTACGCGCTCGCAGGACAGCTCGGGATGCTCGTCGTGGGCAC
>NZ_DAINST010000133.1:0-4107 GCF_036741115.1 Dietzia sp. | reverse complement strand
ATCGGCGACGCGAACATGTCCGAGCTGGCGACGTTCCTCAAGATCGGCACCACCTCGCTCGTCCTCGACGCGATCGAGAGTGGCGTCCGCTTCGCCGATCTCCAGGCGCTCGATCCGCCCAGCGCGGTCGGCGTCATCAGCCACGACACCGGACTAAAGCGGGCGATCCACCTCGCCGACGGGCGGGAGCTCACCGCGCTCGAGATCCAGCGGGAGATCCTCGCACGAGTCCGAGCGCACGCCGAGGGGAACGCCTCGACTCCGAATTGGGCAGCGGAGGTCCTCGACGAGTGGGAGGCGATCCTCGATGCGCTCGCCACGGATCCGCTCTCGTGCGCCGACCGCCTCGACTGGCCGGCGAAGCTCGCGCTCCTCGATGGGTTGCGCAGGCGCGATGGGCTCGAATGGGACGACCCCAAGCTCGCGGCCCTCGACATCCAGTACTCGGACATCGATCCCGAGCGCGGCCTCTACAACAGGCTCGCGGCGCGCGGCCGCATCCGGCGACTCGTGGACGAGGAGGACGTGCGGTCCGCCGTCATCAATCCGCCGGAGAACACCAGGGCGTGGCTCCGCGGCGAGGCGATCGGCACGCTCGGGGAGCGCATCTTCGCGGCGGGCTGGGATCAGCTCACGATCATCGACGACGCGGGCGATCCCCGTCTCGTGGCCATGCCCGATCCGTACGCGGGCACGCGAACGGAGACCGAGGAGCGTCCCGAGCTGCTCTCGCTCTCACCGTCCGCACCCACCCACGTTGTCGCAGGCGACCGAGCGGCGAGCCGCGGCGCGTCCGGCTAGATCGGGCCCACCGGCAACCGAACCATCAGAAGAGAAGGAGGGACGCCATGTCCCAGATCAGCACCACACGGAACTCCGGCGGAGGGGACGACGACGAGGCCGGACAGGTCGCGAAGGCCGCCCAGACGGGCGAGGCGGACTCTCTCCTCGACGAGATCGACGACATCCTCGAGACCAACGCCGAGGAGTTCGTCAAGTCCTACGTGCAAAAGGGCGGTCAGTGATCCGGCGCATCGTCGGCATCGAGACGGAGTTCGGGATCACGTCCGTGTCGGCGAAGGGCTCCAGGGCGCTGGGCGCGGACGAGATCGCCCGATTCCTCTTCCGCCCGATCGTCGAGCAGTTCCGCTCGTCGAACGTCTTCCTCGGCAACGGCTCCCGACTCTACCTCGACGTCGGCTCGCATCCCGAGTTCGCGACGGCCGAATGCGACGGGCTCCGCCAGCTCATCGCGCACGACAGGGCGGGGGAGAAGATCGTCGACGATCTCGCCGTCGATGCCGAGCGCACACTCGCCGAACAGGGGATCGACGCGAAGGTCTTCCTCTTCAAGAACAACACCGACTCCGCGGGGCATTCGTATGGCTGCCACGAGAACTACCTCGTCGATCGGTCCAACGTGCTGCGGGACGTCGCCGTCGAGCTGCTCCCGTTCCTCGTCACGAGGCAATTGATCTGCGGTGCAGGAAAGATCCTCACCGAACCCGACGGCTCGACAACGTACTGCTTCTCCCAGCGCGCCGAGCACATGTGGGACGGAGTCTCCTCCGCGACGACCCGCTCGCGCCCGATGATCAACACTCGAGACGAGCCGCACGCGGACTCCAAGCGTTTCCGGCGGATGCACATCATCGTCGGCGATTCGAACATGATCGACGCGACGACGATGCTCAAGATCGCCTCGACGCGGCTCGTCCTCGAACTTCTCGAGTCCGGCGTATCGATGTCGCACCTGGCGATCGCCAATCCCGTCCGCGCGATCCGCGAGGTCTCCCGGGATCTCGGCGGCGGCGCCGAGGTCGCGCTCGCCGGCGGCGGCACCGCGACCGCGATGGCGATCCAGCGCGAGTTCCTCGCCGAGGCCGAGGCTCATTTCGCCCGGTCCGAGGAGGCAGGCGACGAGCGAGAGGACCGCGAGGACTACGCCGCGATGCTCGACCTGTGGCGCCGCGCCCTCGACGCGATCGAGAGCGGCGACTTCTCCTCGATCGCCGCGGAAATCGACTGGGCGGCGAAGCTCCGGCTGATTCGTGCCTACCAGGAAAAAGGCGGCCTCGAACTCGGGGACCCGAAGCTCGCGCAAGTCGACCTCGCGTTTCACGACATCCGCCAGGGTCGTGGCATCGCCCGCCTCCTCGAAGCGCGCGGACAGCTGGTCCGCATCACCTCCGACGAGGAGATCGCCGCGGCCGCCGAGACCCCTCCGCAGAGCACGAGGGCGAAGTTGCGCGGCGCCTTCATCTCCGCGGCGCAAGAGGCGGGGGCGGAGTTCAGCGTCGACTGGGTACACCTCAAGTCCGGTTCGGGGACCTCGACCGTGGCCAACACGGTGGCGCTCCTCGACCCCTTCGTCACCGAGGACGAGCGTGTCGCCGATCTCATCGCGGGGTTCGCTTCCGTAACATAGGCGCGTGTCCACTTCCAAGTCCCAGCGCCTGGTCAACCTGGTGATCTGTCTGATGTCCCGGCAGCAGTACATCTCCGCCGAGGCCATCGCGAGCACCGTCCAGGGCTATGAGGACTCCGCGAACCACAATGCGTTCCTGCGGACCTTCGAGCGGGACAAGGCGGAGCTGGAGAAGTCCGGGATCCGGATCGACGTCGGGGAGACGCCCGAGGGGCCACTGGGGTATCTCATCCACCGCGCGGACATCGAGCTCCCGCCGATCGAGCCGACGCCGCGAGCCGCCGCCGTGCTCGCGGTGGTCGGCGAGGTGTGGAGCGGGGCCGCGCGCAACGCCGAACTCTCCGGCGCGCTCACCAAGCTGCGGGCCGCGGGAATCCGGCCCGAGCTCGGCGTGCCCGTCGAAGTCGAGTCCGATGCGGTCGACTCGGGCGAGCTGACGGTCGCCGCCGAATTCGCCGAGCTGAGCACGCAGCGCAAGGTCGCCACATTCTCCCACGCCGCGGTCGGAGCGGAGACGCCGCGCACGCGGACGCTCGAGCCCTGGCTCGTGGGTTCGCAGGGTGGCCACTGGTACGTCGTCGGCCACGACCGAGACCGCGACGGGGTGCGCTGCTTCCGCCTCTCCCGGGTCGCCGAGGTCAAGGCCGTGACGTCCGGCTCAGGCGCCACCGCGGCGGCCGAGCGCCCGCCGATTCCCGAAGTCCAACGGATCCTCGAGTCCACCGTGCGAGCATTCGACCCGGTCGTCGACGCGTGGGTGTGGGTCGCGAACGGGGTCGGCGCGGTGCTCCGCTCTCGCGCCGCGTCCTCCACGCCGACGGAGCTCGACGGAGTCGCGGGTGAGGAGCTGGAGATACCGGGTATCACGCTCAATGCCGCGACCGAGCTCGTCGCGGGGGCAGGTTCGAGAGCTGTCGCCCTCGCCCCCGAGTCGCTCGTCGATTCCGTCGTATCCGCCCTTACCGCGGCGAAAGGATGGGCATCATGACGCCACGTTCCCCGGTCTCCGCGGCCCGCATGCTCACGGTGCTCGCGTATTTCCGCCGCCAGGGCGGGCCCACGCGCGTCTCCGAAGCCGCCCGCGCCTTGGAGATCACCGCAAAGCAGCTCCGCGACACCCTGACCCAGCTCTGGACTTGCGGGCTGCCGGGCTACGGCCCCGGCGATCTCATCGATCTCGCGTTCTGGAGCGAACCCGCCGAGGTGCCTGCGCCGGGATCCGGTTCGGTGGATGACGGCGCAGGTGCCGGTTCCCCCGGGACCGACTCGTTCGACGACGATGCCGATCTCGCCCGGGCCGACTACGTCGAGGTCATCGAGTTCGCGGGCATCACCAGGCCGCTCCGCCTCACCTTCGAGGAGGCGATCACGTTGAAGACGGCGCTTGCCGCGCTCGCGGGGCGGGAGGAGGTCGTCGATCCGGAGGGACTCGAGGAGGCGCTACAGATGTTGAGCGCCGTGGCTCCGGCCGACGTTCCGCTCGACGCCATGGCGACTGGCTCGGGTCCGTCGTCATCCGGGGGAGTATCCGGGGGTGCAACGGCGACGGAGCTGAGGGCCGCCCTGCGGCAGGGCCATGCCGTGCGGTTCCTGTATCACTCTGCGGGTTCGGATTCGACGCGGCTGCGGGTCGTCGACGGCGGGCATCTCCACGTCGAGCCCGAACATTCTTACCTACG
>NZ_DAINST010000132.1:0-4217 GCF_036741115.1 Dietzia sp. | reverse complement strand
TAGCCGAGCGAGACCTCTTCGTAGCGGACGCCCTTAACGAGGCGGGTCCGGGGGATGTGGAGGTGCCCGTAGATGCAGGCAGCTGCGTTGTAGCGCAGCGGCCACTGCACGGTGTGCTCGGTGCCGCACCACATGGCGAAGTCCGGGTAGAAGAGCGCTCGCGTCGGCTCGCGGTGCAGCGGCCAGTGATTGACGAGGACTGTGGGGATCGCCGGATCGAGAGCCGCGAGGCGCGCCGTCGTGCGCCGAAGCCTGTCTTCGCACCACGCGCCGATCGACGAGAAGGGAGCCGGATCGATGAGGTATTCGTCCGTCGCGACCACGCGCCTCTCCCGCGCGGACGCCACCGCCTCGGCCCTGCTCTGCGCCGGATCGGGCCGCCACGAATAGTCGTAGAGGAGGAACAGCGGAACGACATATGCCGGGCCGCCCGCCCCGTCCCACACCGGGAAGGGATCCTCGGGGGTGTCGATCCCGAGCTGCCGGCACACCTCGACCATGACGTCGTACCGCGCCGGCGCCGGGACCCCGTCGACTCCCTCTCGCCCGCCCCAGAGCTCGTGGTTCCCCGGCACCCAGAGGACGCGCGCGAAGCGTTCGGCGAGGGTCGCGAGGACGTCGGCGACGTCCGCGAGGCGCTCGGCGACGTCGCCGGCGACGATGAGCCAGTCGCCGGGGTGTTCGGGGCGCAGGCCCGCGACGATGTCGCGGTTGCCGCGGCTCGCGGCGTGGAGGTCGGCGATGGCACGGAGAGCGGGTTCCGGCGCGTCGCCGGTGCCATTGGCGCCGGGACGCACAACATCCGGCTCCGGGTCGGAGAATCGGCGCGCCCGGGTGCGCACGAGGTGCTCGGCGACGCGGCGAATGGAGTGGGTATCGCCAGGCACGAGGCTCGGCTCCAGGGTCTCGCGGGCCTCGCGGTTCCCTACGGCCTCATGTACCTGCTCCCTGCCGTATTCGGCGCCGCGCCCGGAGTATCTGCTCATCGCTCCTCCTTCGCCGAAACGGATGCCGCGGGCTCGTCCGGGGAGCCGAGGCGCATCCAGGAATCGCCCCGGACGCGCCACACGACTCCGACTCCCCTGCCGAGGATGAACATACCCAGCCCCGCCCAGATTCCCGCGAGGCCCCAGCCGAACACGCTCGTGGCGATGAGCATCGGGAGGTAGCACAACAGCGCAGTGACCACGGTGAGCCGCCGGAGGAACGCCGCGTCGGCGGCGCCGAGGAGGACGCCGTCGAGGCCGAACACGACGGACGCAGGGATACACAACAGCGCGGCGGCGAACACGGCAATACGGAACTGGGAGGCGACCTCGGGGTCCGCCGTGAGGAGGGAGACGATCGGCGCGTGGAGCGCGGCGATGCCCGCGGCGAGCACCACGCCGATCCCCAGGGACCAGCCCGCGGTGTGCCGCACGAACCGCCGGGCGCGCGCGGCGTCGCGTGCACCGAGAGCCTGGCCGACGAGCGACTGCGCGGCGATGGCCACGGAGTCGAGGACGAGCGAGATGAGGCTCCACATCTGCCCGCCGAGATGGTGCGCGCCGAGCGTGGCGTTGCCTGCCGCCCCGGCCGTTTTCGCCGCGACGAAGAAGGTGACCTGGAATGCCGCGGTCCGCACAATGAGGTTCCCACCGAGCCGGAGCTGAGTGGCGATGATCCGGAGGCGCGGCCGCGGCGAGATCCCGTGCCTCCGCACCTGCAGAGCGAGCGCGACGAGCATGCCGCCGGCGGCGAGGCCCTGACCGACGACGTTGGCGACCGCCGAGCCGTGCAGGCCCATCTCGGGGAACGGGCCGAGACCGAACACGAGCACGACGCACAGCAGGGTGGACACGGCGATCCCGCCGACGACGAACAGCAGGGGTTCGCGCGTCCGCTGCACACCGCGCAACCAGCCGTTTCCCGCCGCCGTGAGCAGGATGAGCGGGATCCCCCAACCCGCGACGAGCAGCCACTGCCTGGCTTCTGCGGCGACAGAGGGATCGGGGGTGAGCGCGCCGGTGATCGGCCCGAGAAGCGGAAAGAGGACCGCGAGCACGAGCGCGCCGACGGCCACGGCGAGATAGCTCGCCTGCAGGCCCTCGCGCACGGCGAGATCCGTCCGGCCGGCACCGAACTCCCGCGCGGAACGGGCGGTCGTCCCGTAGGATAGGAAGTTCATCTGCGTACCCAACAGAGTGAGCAGCAGCGAGCCGATGCCGAGGGCCGCGAGCTCGGTTGCTCCCACTCGGCCGACGACGACCCCGTCGATGAGCAGGTAGACCGGCTCGGCCGCGAGCACCGGGAGGACCGGTACCGCCAGGCCGAGGAGTGCCTTCCCGAATGACGCCGGGCCTCCGGGATCCTCTTTGCGGACCCGGGACCCGGCGCTCGGAGAACTAATCGTCCTCGCCCCGGGCGGGGCCGCCGAGATCGTCGCCCGTAGCGACGGCCGCAGAATCGGCCGCGGTATCGGCGTCGTCCTTGTAGGGGTTGGCGTCGCCTGCGGGGGTCGCGCCCTCTGCGGAGCGACGGACCTCCTCGTCGTTCTGGCGGGCCTTCGCTAGGAGGGCCTCCATGTGGCGCGCGGCGTCCGGGATCTCGTCCGCCTGGAACGCGAGGGTCGGGGTGAACTTGACGCCGGTCTGCCTGCCGACGATGCTCCGCAGCCTGCCCCGGGCGCGCTCGAGCGAGGCCGCAGCGGCCTCGTGGTCCGGCTCCTCGGAAAGGGTGCGGCCGCGCACGGTGTAGAACACCGTCGCGTCCCGGAGGTCGGCGGTGAGCCTGGCGTCCGTGACGGTGACGAACTCGAGCTGCGGATCCTTGATCTCGTGTTCGATGGCCGTCGCGACGATCTCGGCGATGCGCTTGGCCAGGCGGCCCGAGCGCGCGCGCTCGTTCATGGGTTTCTCCTCGTCTCATCGGGTCCCCGACGATGGCGCACCGTCGGGCCCTGGTGGGCGCCTGGCCCACAGTAGTTAACGATCCGGAACCACCGTTCCGGAAGTCGCGGCGGGGCCGCGGAAGACGCCTTACGCCTCCGCGGCCCCGCCGCTTCTCTCCTGCCCCCGATGGACCGACCGTTCGGCCGGCCACCGCGGGGGCGTTCCCGCTAGTCGCGGGGCTTCTCGACGAGCTCGTACGCCTCGACGATGTCCCCGATCTGGAGGTCGGGGTACGAGAGGGTCATACCGCACTCGAAGCCCTCGCGGACCTCGGTGACATCGTCCTTCTCGCGACGGAGGGTCTTGATTTCCATCGTCTCCGCGACGACGTTGCCGTCGCGGATGAGCCGGGCCTTCGCGTGGCGACGCACGCGGCCCGAGCTGACCATGCAACCCGCGATCGTGCCCACAGCGGAGGACTTGAACAGCTGGCGGATCTCCGCGGAGCCTAGCGTGGACTCCTCGTAGATCGGCTTGAGCATGCCCTTGAGCGCGGACTCGATCTCGTCGATCGCCTGGTAGATGACCGAGTAGTAACGGATCTCGACGCCCTCGCGGTTGGCGAGCTCCGTGGCCTTGCCCTCGGCGCGGACGTTGAAGCCGATGATGATGGCATCCGACGCCGCGGCGAGGTTGACGTTGGTCTCGGTGACCGCACCGACACCGCGGTCGACGACCCGGAGCTCGACCTCATCGTCGATCTCGATGCCGAGGAGGGACTCCTCGAGCGCCTCGACCGTACCGGCGTTGTCGCCCTTGATGATGAGGTTGAGCTGGCTGGTCTCCTTGAGCACCTGATCCAGGTCCTCGAGGCTGATCCGCTTCTGCCTGCGCGCGGCCAACGCGTTGCGCTTGCGGGCGTTGCGCTTGTCCGCGATCTGCCGTGCGATGCGGTCCTCGTCGACGACCATCAGCGCGTCGCCGGCGCCGGAGACGCTGGTGAGGCCGATGACCTGGACGGGCCGCGAGGGCCCTGCCTCTTCCACGTCGTCGCCGTGCTCGTCGAGCATGCGGCGGACGCGACCGTAAGCGTCGCCGACCACGATCGAATCACCGACTCGGAGCGTGCCTCGCTGGATGATGACTGTCGCCATCGGGCCACGGCCGCGGTCGAGATGCGCCTCGATCGCGACACCCTGGGCGTCCATATCCGGGTTGGCGTACAGCTCGAGGGCGGCGTCCGCGGTGAGCACGACTGCCGACAGGAGCTGGTCGATGTTCGTGCCCTCGCGAGCGGAGATGTCGACGAACATGGTGTCGCCGCCGTACTCCTCGGGCACGAGGCCG
>NZ_DAINST010000131.1:0-4243 GCF_036741115.1 Dietzia sp. | reverse complement strand
CGATCCGACGAGCGCCACCATCTCGCCCGGCGCGGCGCGGAACGAGATCCCGTGCAGCACCTCCTGCCCGCCGCGGGTGTCGAGGACCGCGACCTCCTCCAGGGAGGCCAGCGAGATCTTGTCCGCCGAGGGGTAGGAGAAGTGGACGTCGTCGAACTCGATGGTCGCCGGGCCCTCGGGGATGTCGACGGCGTCGGGGGCGTCGGAGATCAGGGGCTCCAGGTCGAGGACCTCGAAGACCCGCTCGAAGCTGACGATGGCCGTGACGATGTCCATCGGTGCGTTGGCCAGCGCCGTCAACGGGCCGTAGAGACGGGTGAGCAGCAGCGCCAGCGCGACCACCGACCCGGCGTCCAGCCCGCCGTTGAGGGCGAACCACCCGCCCAGCCCGTAGACCAGCGCCAGCGCGAGAGTGGACACGAGCGTGAGCGAGTTCATGAACACGCTCATCAACAAGGCGGTGCGCACCCCGATGCCGCGGACCCGCCCGGCGCGTGCCGCGAACTCCGCCGACTCCGCGGAGGGCCGGCCGAAGAGCTTCACCAGGGTCGCGCCACCGGCGTTGAAGCGCTCTGTCATCTGGTCGTTCATCGACGCGTTGAGGTCGTTGGCCTCGCGCCGCAGACCGGCGAGCTTTCGGCCCATGTAGCGCGCGGGGAGGAGGAAGAGCGGCACCACGACGAGGGTGAGAAGGGTGATCTTCCACGACAGCGAGCCCATGACCACGACCGTGAGCACGAGCTGGACAAAGCTGGATACGACGCCGGACAGCGTGTTCGCGAACGCCCGCTGGGCACCGAGCACGTCGTTGTTGAGACGGCTCACGAGCGCTCCGGTGCGGGTGCGCATAAAGAAGGCGATAGGCATCTTCTGCACGTGCGCGAACACCGCGCTGCGCAGGTGATAGATGAGGCCCTCGCCGATCTGCGCCGACAACAGGCGATTGAGCACGCCGAACAGCGCCTCGAGGATGCCGAACACGCCGATCGCCACCGCAAGGAGCACCACGGTGCGCACCGGGCCGCCGCCGACGATCTCGTCGACGACACGACCGGCGAGCAGCGGCGCCCCGACTACGACCAGCGCGGAGAGCACCGAGGTGACGAGGAACAGCGCAATCTTCCGCGAGTGCGGCCGCGCGAACTGGCCGATGCGCCGGAGATTGTTCCGCGTGAACACCGCCGAGTCGTCCCGGCCCTGCTTTTCCTCGGCGAACGATCGCATCATCGCCATGCCATTGATCCCTGGCTGCATCCTGCGTACCTCCGCACCCTTCGCCGCATCTACCTCCATGGAGTGCGCCACGAAGCCAGTCACTTGTGTGAACCCGGGCAGTCCCGGGGAGCCCCATTCTCGTCTTCGCCCCGTGCAACAGCCCGCGACGGGCGAAGATTCCGCCCTGCCTGCGAAATCGTCAGGAACTCTCCGAAGGCGTACACCGCGCCGCCGCCCCGGAGAACACACCCCTGGACGATTCCAGCCGCCGCGTCTGGACAAATTAATCCCTGATGTCTAGACATTTGGGCAATGCGTGTCTAACATCAGGTCATATCAGTGGCCTCCATCACACACGAAAGTACGAGGGTGACCATGTCGCACAGTGTTTTTGATCGCCGATCGCTCGGCCGCGAAGACGACTCCGCGCGGGAGGGCGAGATCGCGGGCCCGCAGTTCCCCGAGGCGGAGCATCACCACGATCACCATGATTCGGACGCCGATCCGTACGCTTGGACCGACCCGAAGCGCCACCTCTGGCTGCTCGGGCTCATCCCGGCCGGCATGCTCTTCCCGGCCCTCGCGTTCTATGCCGGCGCGAACGCCCTGGCGGGCCACTCGTGGCTCGGGGTCGAGACGCCGTGGCAGGTCATCGCCACGCTCACGATGTTCCTGCCGTGGGTCATGGTCTTCGTGTTCATCCCGATTCAGGACTACGTCTTCGGCCGTGACGGCTCGAACCCGCCGGAGGAGATCCGCGAGAAACTCGAGGCGGACAAGTACTACCGCTGGATCGTCTACCTCTACGTGCCGCTGCAGTACGCTACGCTCGTCATGGCCTGTTACCTGTGGACTGCGGACGACCTCTCGTGGCTCGGGCACGCCGGCCCCATGGGCTTCGTCGCCAAGCTCGGCGTGCTCCTCGCCGCGGGCATTGCCGGCGGCATCGGCATCAACACCGCGCACGAGCTCGGCCACAAGATCGAGACCGGTGAGAAGTGGGCCTCGAAGATCACGCTCGCCACCACGTTCTACGGGCACTTCTACACCGAGCACAACCGCGGCCACCACGCCCGCGTCGCCACGCCGGAGGACCCCGCGTCCTCGCGATTCGGCGAGTCCTACTACCGCTTCCTCCCGCGCACCGTCTTCGGCTCGCTGCGCTCCGCCTGGGGCATCGAACGCGAGCGTCTGCGCCGCCAGGGTAAGCCCGTGTGGTCCATCCGCAACGACAACCTCAACGCGTGGGCCATGTCGGTCGCTCTGTTTGCCGTGCTCACCGCAGTGTTCGGCTGGGCCGTCCTGCCGTGGCTCATCGCCCAGGCGATCTACGGTTTCTCGCTCCTCGAGGTCGTCAACTACCTGGAGCACTACGGCCTGCTGCGTCAGAAGACGGACAAGGGCCGCTACCAGCGGACCCGCTCCGAGCATTCGTGGAACAGCGACCACATGGTCACCAACATCTTCCTGTTCCACCTGCAGCGCCACTCCGACCACCACGCGAACCCGATGCGGCGCTTCCAGGTGCTGCGCACGGTCGACGAAGCCCCGCAGCTCCCGTCCGGCTACGCCTCGTTGATCGTCGTCGCGCACTTCCCGCCGCTCTGGCGCAAGATCATGGATAAGCGCGTCCTCGCGCACTACGGCGGAGACGTGACTCGGGCGAATATCGATCCCCTCTTCCGCGAGCGGATCATCGCGAAGTACAGCCCGGATGCGCATGACGCCGCAGCTACCGGCAATGGCGCGGCCGCAGGGACCTCGGTCCTCACCGATACGGACGCCGAGGCCGCCCTCGCCGCAGGGACCTCGCCCATCGGCACGTACGTGTGCCCCAATTGCGGGCACCACTACATCGAGGCCGAGGGCGAGCCCCGCGAGGGATTCCCCGCCGGTACCCCCTGGTCGGAGATTCCCAACGACTGGCAGTGCCCCGACTGTGGTGTGAGGGAGAAGATCGACTTCCTCGCCGTGGCATAAACTGGCGCGCATGGCAGATGCGCGCACGACGAACCGGACTCTCGCCTTCGCAGCTCTCAATTCCCTGCTGCGAGGGCGAGACTGGTCTGAGGTCACGATGGCGGACGTCGCCCGCGAGGCGAAGATGAGCCGCCAAACCCTCTACAGCGCGTTCGGCAACCGCCAGGGCCTCGCCAAGGCGTACTCGCTGCAGCTCGCCGAGACCTTCGCCGGAGCGATGCGCAAGGAGATCGAGGAGCACCCGGGCGATATCGTCACCGGACTGTCCGAAGGCATCCAGGCCTTCCTCAACGCCTCGGCCCACGATCCGCTCGTCATGACCCTGCTCTCGGATACGAGCAAGCCCGATCTTCTCGCGATCATGTCCACCGAGGCCGGCCCGCTGATCGAGCGCGCGACGCAGGTGCTCAAGCCTGCGTTTGACGACAGCTGGCTCCATCTCGACGAGAACGTCGCCCGCTGGACCGCGGAGATCGTCGCGCGCGTCGGGATCTCCTTCGTCTCGAGCCCGCCCAGCGACGTCAACGGGATCGTCGAGGGGCTCGCGACGATCATTGCGCCGGGCCTCGAGCAGGCGAACGTCATCGATCGCTCAGCGATGGGTTCCTGATCCCGCCGGTGCCAGGGAACGGCGCTAACACTTCCTTCTCAGGTGCGATGGAACAGGTGATGCCCATCACCAGGAGGACTCCAGTGTTCGGCAGGAATTCGACTCGCGGGGCCGCGCTGCTCGGCGCAGGCGCACTCTTCTTCTCGATCGGTTCTCCGGTCGCCGGTGCCCAGAACGAGGGAACCCTCGACTCGGCTAGCCTCGCCAACGGTCTCGGCGGATCCGCCGCATCGGTCGGTTCCGGCGAGCTCGGCTCGACCATAGCGGGAGGGCGTTGCGTCGCCCTCGACCCGACCCTGCCGTTCCTGTCCACGACGGTCGACCTCGAGGTCACGTCCGTGGCCGACGAGGCCGGCGAGGCGGGCTTCTCCGTCGAGTCCTCCGGTGGGCTCAGCTCGAGTGCGGATCTCCTCGTCCAGTGGAAGGACATCGACACGA
>NZ_DAINST010000130.1:1951-4305 GCF_036741115.1 Dietzia sp. | reverse complement strand
CATGGTGTCGTAGATCGCCATGCCGGCCGTGACGGAGCCGCCCGGGGAATTGATGTACAGGGAGATGTCGCGGTCCGGATCCTCCGCGGCGAGGAGGAGCATCTGGGCGCACAGGCGGTTGGCGATGTCGTCGTCGACCTGGGTGCCGAGGAAAATGATCCGCTCCCGCAGGAGACGCTCATAAACGGAATCCGACAGGTTGAGCCCCGAACCCGGGGCGCTCGCCTGCGGAGTGGTGAGTTCTCTGGTCTTCTCGCTGCTCACGGTCTACCTACCAATCATCGTGGGTATTCGAGCGATGCACGCCGAGCCTCCCGGCTCGCGGCACCGCACCTTTGTGTCTTTTGTCCTGCCATCGACAGTAACCAAAACCCGGCACCCGAAAGTCCCGCGCACGCCGATGTTCGCTGTGAGCGTCCCGCGCCCCCCGCTCACCCTGCACCGAGCCGGATGACGGCGGACGTACGGCGGCGGCCCCGCCCTCCCGAATTCTCGGTAGGGACGGGGCCGCTGCGCCGTGGATGTGGCGGACGCTACTTCTCGTCGCCCTCGGCCGGGTCGGACTCGACGGCGTCGGACTCAGAAGCGTCAGACTCCTCGGACTCGACAGCAGCACCGAAGTACTTCTCGGTGTCGACCTCGTTGCCCGCGGTGTCCTTGACGTTGGCGCCGAGGATCAGCTCGGCGAGCGCCTTGGAGCGGCGGACATCGGCGTAGATCGCGCCGATCTGGTTGTTCTGGACGACCTGCTGCAGGAACTGGTTGGGGTCCATGCCGTTGCGCTGCGCCTGGAACATGATGTGCTGCATGAGTTCGTCCTGGCCGACCTCGAGGTCCTCGCGACCCTCGGCGGCGGCGTCGAGGAGGAGCTGGGTGCGCACGGAGCGCTCGGCGCCCTGGCGGACCTCGGCGTCGAACTCTTCGCGCGAGGTGCCCTGGGCCTCGAGAACGGAGTCGATGGTCGAGTCGTCGTGGGCGGCCTCGCCGAAGATGTTGTGGATCTGCTGGTGCGCCTCGGCATCGACGACGCCCTCGGGGACCTCGAAATCGGCCTTCTCGAGGAGAGCCTCGAGAACGGCGTCGCGCACGGCCTCGGCCTGCTCGCCGGCGGCGCGCTCGGCGACCTGCTCGCCGAGGTTCTCCTTGAGCTCGGCGATCGTGTCGAACTCGGAGGCCATCTGCGCGAAGTCGTCATCGGCCTCGGGGAGCTCGCGCTCCTTGACAGAGTTGACCTTGACGGTCACGCTCGCGTCCTTGTCCGCGTGCTCGCCGGCGAGGAGCTTGGTGGTGAAGTCGGCGGACTCTCCGGCGGAGAGGCCCTGCACGGCGTCCTCGAGGCCCTCGAGGAGCGTGCCGCTGCCGACCTCGTAGGACAGGCCCTCGGTGGTCGCCTCGGGGACGGGCTCGCCGTCGACCGTGGCCGAGAGGTCGATCGAGAGGAAGTCGCCCTCCTTGGCGGCGCGCTCGACGCCGGTGAGGGTGCCGAAGCGGGCGCGGAGGTTGTCGAGCTCGGCGTCGATGTCCTCGTCGGAGGTCGAGAGCTCGGGGACCTCGATATCGAGCGAGGAGGCCTCGGGGACGGTGATCTCCGGGCGTACGTCGACCTCGGCGACGAACTCGACGACGTCGTTGTCCTCGATCTTCGTGACCTCGATCTCGGGCTGCGCCAGCGGGTTGACGTCGTTCTCGGTGAGCGCCTCGGAGTAGCGCGCCGGAATCATATCGTTGACGACCTGCTCGAGGACGGCACCGCGACCGACGCGCGCCTCAATGATCTTCGCCGGCGCCTTGCCGGGGCGGAAGCCCGGGACGTTGACCTGGCCGGCGAGGGCCTTGTAAGCGCGATCGAAGTCCGGCTTGAGCTCCTCGAAAGGCACCTCGACGGTGATCTTGACCCGGGTGGAAGCGAGCTGCTCGACGGTGCTCTTCACTGTGGACATTCTCCTTAATGGTTTGCCTCACGCCATTCGGCGCGCATTTCTCTATACGGGCGCCACCGATCCGCGGAACACCGCGGGGTCCGATGACACGACAGTCGGGATGACAGGATTCGAACCTGCGACCCTCCGCTCCCAAAGCGGATGCGCTACCAAGCTGCGCCACATCCCGGATCCTCGCGGCGTCGGCACCATGTCCGCGCGCGACCGGATTACGACCTGGGTGCGCACGCGAAAAAGCGCCACATCGACGCCGATTCCCCAATGGTACGCGAGCGGCAAGGCGATGGATAACCGGCCCGCGAGCAGGACAGCCACCCGCCGAAGCGCCGATCAGGACTCGGATGACGACCCGGCCGAGAGCAACGTTTGGCGGCCCCGGGCGCTCAAGGTAGGCTGACGGGAGTCACGCGGACC
>NZ_DAINST010000130.1:0-1941 GCF_036741115.1 Dietzia sp. | reverse complement strand
TTCGGAGGATGACGGCGCCGCGAGACCCCTTCCCCGCTGGCGAGAAACCTCGGGTTTATCGCCTCTAGCAGCGGAGATGCGAGTGTAGCTTAATGGTAAAGCCCCTGCCTTCCAAGCAGGATACGCGGGTTCGATTCCCGTCACTCGCTCCATCTTTCGGGAATTCTCCCGATACCCTGTGCCGCATGCCCCGTAGCCAGAATCGCCTGCTGCTCACCTACGCGGACGTCGGCGCAACCGCGACGCGGCCGCTCCCTCCCGGCTACCGCCACATCGAAAGAACCCGGGAAATCGGAGCGGGTAGGGACGCTTTCCTCCGCACGTCCCGGCTACTTTCCGCTTGGGAGATGCACCGCCGCGCCGGATCTCGGTTCCATGGGAGAGCCCGGACGCCGCCGAAGGCGTCGTCGTCAAGCTATCACTCGGTTTCGGCCCCCTCCTGATCTCCGCGCCGTGCCGGGTCGTCTACGTCGTCGACGCCGAACGGGAGGGTGGATTCGCCTATGGCACGCTTCCCGGACATCCGGAGTCCGGCGAGGAGCGCTTCTCCGTGCTGTGGCGAGAGGAGGACGACGCAGTTCTTCTGTGCATCCGCGCGTTCTCCAGGCCGGCGAACCTGCTCGCGCGCCTGTCCGGCCCGGTGGGTCACTTGGTCCAGGAGCGGATCACTACGCGCTACCTTCGCGCACTCGCGGCTTCGGCATAGCCGAGTCTCCCGCAGGCGGGCACCGCTCGCGCCCCCTTGCAGGGAATCGCTAGAAGTGCGCGTGCATCCTCCACACGAGGAACTCCGCGGGTTCGCTCGCAGCCCCATCCCCGCCGTTCTCCCCGACCGCCTCGACCCGCAGGCCCGTGGCGTCCTCAAGGCGGAGGGCGTCGCCGGTGCGGAGGGTCACGGGGGAATCGGCACCTCCGGCGTCAGATCCATCCACCCACACACGCACCTCTCCCCGCGCGACGAAGAGGTGGAGGAACGGAGCGCCCTTGACGGCGAGCGGCCGCCCCTGCTTCGGCCGGGCGATGTCGAGCGCGGTCCAGCGATTGTGGATGCCTACGCCCGGATCCTCGCTGGGCAGCCCGGATAGCGCGGTGACGAGCTCGCCGGTGTCGAGGCGCGCGCCGAGATCGGCCTGCGCGTACTCGGGCTCGAGGTCCGGAGTGTCGGGGGCGACCCACATCTGGAGTACGTGGAGCTTGCCGGCCGCGTCCGGATTTCGCTCGGTGTGGCGGATCCCGCTGCCCGCCGTGATCCGCTGGATCTGGGCCGCGGAGATCGTGCCGGTGTGTCCGGCGGAATCGGCGTGCTCGACGCGGCCGTCGAGGACCCACGTGACGATCTCGGCGTCGCGGTGGGTGTGCGGATCAACGCCCATGAGCGGGTCGATCACGTCGTCGTTGTGCACCATGAGCGTGCCGTGCGCGCCCTTGGCCAGGTCGAAGTTGCCGGCAAATGGGAACGAGAACGTGCTGAAGATGCCGTCGATGCGCTGGTAGGTGCGGTCTTCGGAGCGACGGACATCGATTGTTGTCATGTCATCTACAACCCGGGGTTCGGGCCGGATATTCCGCCGCCTATCCCATGCTCACGTCCCACGCCGACCACAGCTCGGCGTAGTGTCCGCCTGCGGCGACGAGCTCCTCGTGGCTGCCGCTCTCGACGACTTCGCCCCGCTCGACGACGAGCACATTGTCGGCGATGCGCGCCTGGTCGAGCCGGTGGGCGACGACGAGCGCGGCCCGGCCCTCGATGACGGTCGCGGCAGCGCGCTCGAGCGCGCGGGCCCCCGCGGAGCCGGCCTCGGCGGTGGCCTCGTCGAGGATCACGAGCTCGGGATCGGCGATCTCGACTCGGGCGAGCGCCACGAGCTGCTCTTCCATGGGAGTAAAACGGTGGCCGCCCTCCCCGACCGCCGTGTCCATTCCGTCGGGCAGGTCGAGGAG
>NZ_DAINST010000129.1:0-4637 GCF_036741115.1 Dietzia sp. | reverse complement strand
CTCGCTCGCCGCGCTCTCCGCTATCGATGACGGCGGACATGCCACCTCCCTCGGCCGGCTCCTCGCCCGGGTGCCGGCGGATCCGCGGATCGCCCGCGGCCTGCTCGCCGGGACGGCGGCGCTTTCGCCGGCCGACTCCACGGCGCCATCCGTCGCCGGCGTCGCCGCGGCCCTCCTCGACCCGCCGCGCCGAGGCGATGCCTCCCTGCCAGCAGCGCTCGCCGAACTGCGCTCCGGGCGCCACCCACAGACCGCGCGCTGGCGGCGCGAGGCAGAGCGGCTCGAGAGCCTCGCCGAATCGCTCGGCACGGAGTTCGCGGAGCTCTCCGATGGAGGCGCCACGGGCGACGGAGGCCCGGGTGCAGCACCTTTCGCCGCCACTCCGCGCGCGTCCGAAAACGTGGCGGGGCTCGTCACCGCGCTGTGCTTCGCCGATCGCATCGCGCGTCGCGTGTCCGCGCCCGGGGAGTCAGGGCGCTCGGCGGTGTTCAAGCTCGCCTCCGGCTCGCAGGTTTTCGTCCCGCCGGGTTCCGGGGTCGCCGAGTCCGATTGGATCGCCGTGGCCGAGGCCTCCCGCGTGGGCGAGCGGATCGTCGCGCGCCTGGCGTCTCCGCTCAACGAAGCCGAGGCACTGTGGGCCGGGGCGCCCCTGCTGGCAGAAGAGCTCTCCGCGAGCTTCGACGGCTCCCGCCTGCGCGCCCGCTCGGTGCGGAGCCTCGGCACCATCGAGCTCTCCTCGACCCCGGCACGCCCCTCCCCCGAGGCCGGACGCGCGGCGGTGCTCGAATGGATACGCGGCCGCTCCGAGCGCGGGTGCGATGCGGCCGGCGCGGACTGGTTCGACGCGATCGCAGGCCCCGAATCCACGGCGGGGCTATTGCGGCGCAGGCTCGCGTGCGCCCGCGCCGCCTTCGGCGATCCGTGGCCGGCGATGGATGCCCGTTCGCTCGCCGGCGCCGTCGAGGAGGGGCTCTCGCCGATCGTCACCGCGCTCGCAGAGGGCACCGATCCCGGCCGCGTCGATGCTGCGGTCCCGTTTCGAGGGCTCGTCCCCTGGCCCGAGGCCGGGCGCATCGACGAGCTCGTCCCCGAGCGCATCGAGCTGCCCTCGGGGAACTCGCACCGATTGCGCTACCCGTCCACCGATCTGCCGTCCCCGGTGGACGCGGACGCTCCCGGCGCCGCCGATGCCGGCGATCCCGCGGACTCGACGACGAATGCAGCCGCCGCGCCGGTCGTCTCGGCCAAGCTCCAGGAGTTCTTCGGTCTCGCCGAGTCCCCGACCATCGCCGACGGTCGGGTAGCGGTCACGGTGGAGCTGTTGTCCCCGGCGGGGCGGCCACTCGCCGTCAGCCGCGACTTGTCCTTCTTCTGGGACAACGCCTACCCGTCGGTCCGGGCGGAGATGCGCGGGAGGTACGCGAAGCACCCGTGGCCGCAGGATCCGTGGAACGCGCCGGCGACGGCGCGGACAAAACGGGCTCTCGGGGGCGAGGCAAAGCGCGGGCGGAAGTAGGCCGCCGGGCGGGCACGAGGCTCGCTACGCGAGGCCGCCTCGCTACTTCTCGCGCTCGAGCCAGAAGTAGTAGAGCTCGCCAGAGCCGAACGCGGCCTCGAGCTTGCCGTTCATGACGCCGACGACCGTGTCCGCGTCGACCTTCTTGAAGTGATCGAAGACCGGCATCGCGTCGTACACCATGGTCGCGGTGTACTCGCCGCGGAACTCGATCGACCACAGGCTCGCCTCACCACCGCCCGCGGCCTTCGAGTTCGCCTCGAGTGCGCCGCCCTGGCCACGCACGACGATCGGAGTCACGTCGCTCCGGGAATCCATCCATTTGCCGTGCCAGCCGATGGCGTCGAGGAGCTTTGATGCCGGGTGGCCCGTGGCGAAATCCCCACCCGACCAGTGACCGATCATTTCCTCGACGGAGGCGACGTCCAGCTCCGCCCACAGCGAATCCAGCTCGTCCACCTGCGCGGGGTCTGCTTTTCTCAATTCTTCGAAGCGCTCGCGGTTGCCCATGCAGCAATACTAGCCAGGGATCGAATCAAATATATTTTGATTCGCGAGGTTCGCCGACCCAGGCTCCGCGCCGAGCCCCGCCGGGGCCTCGGCACGCAGTACCGGCCGCTAGCCCTGCGGGTTCGGCTTGACCATCGGGAAGAGCATCGTTTCCCGGATACCGAGCCCGGTGAACGCCATGAGAAGGCGGTCGATGCCCATGCCGAGGCCCGTGGTGGGCGGCATGCCCTGCTCGATCGCGGCGAGGAAGTCCTCGTCGAGGACCATCGCCTCGTCGTCGCCGGCCGCCGCAAGGCGCGCTTGATCCTCGAAGCGCTGCCGCTGCACGACTGGATCTACGAGCTCCGAGTACGCAGTCGCGAGCTCGAAGCCGCGGACGTAGAGGTCCCACTTCTCCGTGACCCCGCGCTCGCTGCGGTGGTCGCGGGTGAGCGGCGCGGTCTCCACCGGGAAGTCGCGCACGAACACCGGGCCGTCGAGCTGATCGCCGCACAGGTGCTCCCACAGCTCCTCGACGAGCTTGCCGTGCAGCCAGCCCTTGCCCTTGGGCACGTCGAGGCCCACCTGGGAGGCGAGCTGCTCGAGCTCGTCCACGCCCGAATCGACCGTGACGGCGTCCGTCCCGTCCCCCGGGGCGAGCTCCGGATGCTTGCGGCGGAGCGCCTCATTGAGCGAGGGATACATCTGCATCTCCCGCCACTGCCCGCCGAAGTCGTAGGTCGACCCGTCGACGAGCTCGACGGAAGTAGAGCCGAAGACCTCGATGGCGATTTCCTGGATGATCTCGCGGATCAGCGTCGCCGAGGTGTCGTAATCGCCGTAGGACATGTACCACTCGAGCATCGCGAACTCGGGCGAGTGCGAGGAATCGACGCCCTCGTTACGGAAGTTGCGGTTGATCTCGAAGACCCGCTCGAGCCCGCCGACCACGCAGCGCTTGAGGTAGAGCTCCGGAGCGATGCGCAGGTAGAGGTCGATGTCGAGCGCATTCGAGTGGGTGACGAAAGGACGCGCCGCGGCGCCACCGTGAAGCGTCTGCAGCATCGGGGTCTCGACCTCGAGGAAACCGCGGCGCTCGAGGGCGTGCCGCAGCGCACGGATCACCCGGATGCGCACGAGGGCGTTGCGGCGCGCGGCGGGGCGCATGACGAGATCGTTGTACCGCTGGCGGACTCGCGTGTCCTCGCTGAGGTCCTTGTGCGCCACGGGAAGCGGCCTAAGCGACTTCGAAGCGAGCTGCCACGAATCCGCCATCACCGAGAGCTCGCCGCGCTTCGAGCGCACGACCCGCCCCGTCACGGACACGAAATCCCCGAGGTCCACGTCCGACTTCCAAGAGTCGAGCGCCTCCTGCCCGACATTCGCCAGGGACAGCATGGCCTGGAGCTGGGGCGCCACATCGCCGTCATCCAGCCCACCATCCGCCGACACGCCATCCTGCAGCCGGACGAAGGCCAACTTGCCCGTGTTGCGGACGAAGAGCACGCGGCCTGCGACAGAGACGACGTCCTCGGTCTCCTCGCCGTCGGCGAGCGCGGTGTAGCGCGGGTCCTCGATGACCTCGCGGAGGGAGACGGTCCGCGGGACCGCGACCGGATATGCGCCGTTCACGGCATCTCCGTTGAGCAGCCTCGCGCGCTTCTCGCGGCGGATGCGGAGCTGTTCCGGCGCGTCGTCCGCCGCGCCGTCGGTGCCGAGGGAATCGCTTGAGGGGTTCTGGGAGCTCACGGAAAACCAGGATAGTGCCCCGGGCGGTGCGACACGACTTGCCGGTTCGGCGCGGCCGGGGAGTATCGTATATTTGATTAGCAATTTCCCCTTCGCGCTTCCCCCGCAGCGCCGGACAGGAGTCCCGATGACCACCGACCGCGTATCCCGCAGGCCGCAGCTCTCCGAAGAGGTCGCCGACCTGGTCGGGAACAGGATCATGGCCGGCGAGCTCCGCCCCGGGGACTTCATCCGCCTCGACGAGACGGCGTCCAATCTGGGAGTGAGTGTCACGCCGGTACGCGAGGCGCTTCTCACGCTGCGCAGCGAGGGCCTCGTCGATCTCGTGCCCCGGCGAGGCTACAGCGTCTCTCCGCTGAGCCGTGGGGACATCGACGACATGTTCTGGGTGCAGAGCATGCTCGCCCAAGAGATCCTCCGCCGTTCCTTCGCAAACCTCACGGCGGCGTCTGAGGAAGAATTGCAGTCCTTGGTCGCGGACTTCGCTTCCGCTGCTGCCCGAGAGGACGTCGACGCGATCGTCGAGGCACAGCACCAGCTTTTCCGCTCGATCAATATCGGCTCGCACTCGGGGAAACTCGTCCGCAGGCTGGTCGGGGCATCTCGGTATATCCCCTACCGCCGCTTCGCTACAGATCCCGAGTGGCGGACGGGGCAAGTTGAGGTCAACAACCGACTCGCCGAGGCGGCCCACGAGCGCGATATCGAGAAGGGACTCTCCGCGATCGTCGAGCAGTTCGACCTCGCCTGTGCCCGCCTCGTCGACTACCTAGACGCGGCCGGGATCTGGGACGAGGACGGCGACGTGGCCGAGGCGGCGTCTGCGGCGAGCTAGTGTCGCGCGTGTGAAGTAGTTTTACGGTTGGGTTTGTGAAATCATGGG
>NZ_DAINST010000128.1:0-4705 GCF_036741115.1 Dietzia sp. | reverse complement strand
GGCCGGATCATCGACCACGGCACGCGGCGCCACCCGGACGCGGTGGTCACCGAGGTATCGCCTTCGGGGCTCGTCGAGAAGCTTCCCTTCTCCGCGCTCGGCACGCGCTGCGCCGGGCTCGCCGCCGCCCTCGAGGTCATCGGCGTGGGCCCCGGCGACGTGGTCGCGACGCTCCTCGACAACCGCACCGAGCTCCTCGAACTCCTCCTCGCCGTTCCCGCGATGGGCGCCGTGGTCCATCCCGTGAATATCGCGCTCCAGGAGTCGCTACTCCTCGCGACGCTCGGGCTCGTCGACGAGACCGTGCTGGTCACCGGATCCAGGGCCGTCGATTTCCTCGCGGCGAACCACCATCGCTTCCCGTCCGTGCGGCACGTCGTGCTCGTCGACGCCGAAATCGAGGACGTCGACCCCGAATCGTGGCCCGGGGTCTCCTTCCACTCCTACGAGCAGATCCTCGACGGCCGCCCGGCCGAGCGCGAATGGCCCGAGCTCGACGAGGACACCGCGGCGATGGTGGTGAGCACCTCGGGCACCACTGGCGCGCCGAAGTCCGTCGTCTATTCGCATCGCGCGATCTACCTCCACGCCATTGGCATGGGCAACGTCGACGCGTTCGGCCTGTGCTCGCGCGACACCGTCGCCACGCTCGTCCCGTTCTTCCACGTCGCCGGCTGGGGCCTCCCCTATGCCTCGCTGATGTTCGGCTCGGGCCTCGTCCTCACCCGCGCCTCGGAGTCCGAACGCCCCTCTCTCGGCGCTGCGCTCGGGCGCGCACTCGCGGCGGCCCCCGTCACGGCGATCACCTCGGCGCCCGCCCATGTCGCGGACTACTTCGCGGAATCGGACGTCCGCCGTCAGGACTTCGAGGGGATCGACAGGGTGGTCTTCGGCGGCTCGGGCGCCTCTCCATCGCTCGTGCACCGGCTCCGCGACGAGCTCGGCATCGCGGTCCTCCACGGCTGGGGCATGACCGAGACGGGTCCCATCGGCGCGGTCTCGCTTCGGGACGAGCCGGTCCGGGACGTACAGGCCCGGGATGAGGGATCGCCCGCAGACCCGGGTGCAACCGCGGACACGCGCCCTGCCCCTGACGGCACAGGCCGGGATCACTCCACCGCGCCGGGAGTCCAACCGGGCGCAGAGCTCGCGCACTCCACGGAGGTGGAGTGCCGGTTCAGCTCGCTCGTGTCCGCTCGGATCGTGGACTTCCACGGAGTGAGGATGCGCGATTCCGTGGGCGTGGGAGAACTTGAAGTGCGCGGACCACACGTCACCGCCCGGTATCTCGACTCCCGCTCGGCCGAGGGCGATTTCGAGGACGGCTGGCTCCGCACCGGGGACCTCGCGCGGCTCTCCCACGACGGCGCGCTCACCCTCGTCGACCGCGCCTCCGATGCCATCCGCTCAGGCGGGGAGTGGATCTCCTCGGTCGAGCTCGAGAACGCGGTGATGCAGCTCCCCGGCGTCGGCGAGGCGGCGTGCGTCGGGGTGCCCGACGACCAGTGGGGGCAGCGTCCGTTGTGCGTGGTCGCGTCGGCTCCGGGCGCGTCCCATCCGTCGCCCCGCGAACTGTGGGAAGGGCTCTACTGGATCCCGGAGTGGAGCCGCCCCGACCACTGGGCCTTCATCGAATACATTCCCCGCACGAGCGTGGGGAAGTTCGACAAGCGCGCGCTTCGCCGCTGGTTCGCCCAGGGCCGCTTCGACGTGGAGACATTCTCGCGCTAGGCACCAAGCGCTCCTGCGCGAGGCGCCGCTATGTACTGCGCTCCTGTGAACGGCACTGCCGCGCCTCGCACTGCCGCGCAGGGCGGAAGCTTGCCACACGCGGGCGGGGATCGATCAGACTCGGCTCGCGCGCTCGGCGATGTCGAGGTCGAGCACCCGCCACCCCTGCTCGGCGGCCTTGCCCCGCATCGCGTCGTCGAGCTCGCCCGTGTGGAGGCAGAGCACGGTCGGCCCCGCGCCGGAGACGGTGGCGGCGAGGCCCTGCCCGCGGAGCATTTCGATGAGCTTCGTGGTCTGCTCGAGCGCCGGCGCCCGATAGTGCTGGTGGAGGCGGTCCTCGGTAGCCGTGAAGAGGAACTCGGGCCGGCTGAGCGCGACGGTCATGAGCGCGGCCCGACTCGCATTGAACGCCGCGTCGGCGTGCGGCACAGTCTCGGGCAGCAGTCCGCGCGTCTCCGCCGTCGACGAGGAGAAATCGGGGACGAAGGCGGCGGCCCGCAACTCGGGTGCCGTCTCGACCCGGGTGGCGCGATAGATCGGGGTCCGGCTACCCGGCACTCGCTCGGTCCACGCCACGACGGCTCCGCCGAGCACCGAGGCGGCGGCATTGTCCGGATGCCCCTCGAACTCGCCCGCGAGCTGGACGAGCTGTTCGTCGCTGAGCACGTCGCCCGCCAGCGCGTTCGCTGCCACGAGTCCGGCGACCGCCGCCGAGGCCGAGCTCCCGAGTCCCCGCGAATGGGGAATGGAGTTCACGCATGCGATCGCCAGTCCCCTGACGCCGACGCCTGCGGCACGCAGGCCCGCCTCCGTCGCCTTGTAGACCAGATGAGAGGCGTCGAGGGGCACATCCCCAGCGCCCTCGCCCTCCACCGTCAACGACAGTCCCGAGCCCGCGGTCCGCACCCGGATCGTGTCGTACAGGCCGAGCGCCATGCCCAGGCTGTCGAAGCCAGGGCCGAGGTTGGCCGTCGAGGCCGGGACCGAGATGGCGACCTCGTGGCCCGCGTCGAGAACGCGGCCGCCCGACGCGCCGATGATCTCGGGGTACGAACTCTCTGCTGCCACGGGACCTCCCTCGTCGGTCGTGCTCGTGTTGTGCGTGCTGTCGTGCCGGCTGTGCTGGTTGAGCCCGCGGCTCTCGCCGACTACTGGTCTTCGCCCTCGAGCCGGATGACGCTGAAGATGTCGCTCACGGCGTCGTTCGCGGAGAGTGCCGAGACCGTGGCCGCGAGGTCGCGCTCGGTGGCGCGGTGGGTGAGCACGACGAGTTCCGCGCCGCCACCCCCCTCGGTCTGGCGGACCTGGGCGATGGAGACGCCGTGGTTGGAGAACTCGGCGGCGACCTGCGAGAGCACGCCGGCGCGGTCGACCACGGACATCGAGACGTGGTAGCGGGTGACAATGTCGTCGACCGCAGCCACCGGCAGCGCGCGGTATGTGGACTCGCCCGGCGCGCGCCCACCCATGACCTTGTTGCGGGCCGCGGCGACGAGGTCGCCGAGCACCGCGGACGCGGTCGGTGCCCCGCCGGCGCCCTGGCCGTAGAACATGAGTCGGCCCGCAGCCTCGGCCTCGACGACGACGGCGTTGTACGCGCCGTCGACTGTGGCGAGCGGGTGGGTCAGCGGGATGAGCGCCGGGTACACGCGCGCGGACACGGCCTCCGAGCCGTCCTTGCGGGTGACCTTCTCGCAGATCGCGAGCAGCTTGATCGTGCAGCTCATGTGCCGCGCAGACTCGAACTGCGCCGGGGTGATCGCGGAGATGCCCTCGCGGTAGACGTCCTTCGCGGTGACCCGGGAGTGGAAGGCGATCGAGGCGAGGATCGCGGCCTTCGCCGCGGCGTCGTAGCCCTCGACGTCGGCGGTCGGATCGGCCTCCGCGTAGCCCAGGCGCGAAGCCTCGGCGAGCGTGTCCGAGTAGGCGGCTCCCGTCGAGTCCATCTCCGAGAGGATGAAGTTGGTGGTGCCGTTGACGATGCCGATGACCCGCTCGACCTGGTCGCCCGCCATCGAGCGACGCAGCGGACCGATCACCGGGATCGCGCCGGCGACCGCCGCCTCGAAGTAGAGGTCCGATTCGGTGGAATCGGCCGCCTCGGCGAGTTCGTCGGTGTACTCCGCGAGCAGCGCCTTGTTGGCGGTGACGACGGCCTTCCCCGCCTCCAGGGCGGTGCCGAGCAGCGGCCTGGCGATGTCGATGCCGCCCATGACCTCGACGACGACGTCGACGTCCTCGCGCGTGACCAGGGACATCGGATCGTCGGTAAGGAGGGACGGGTCGACGCCGCGGTCCTTGCTCAGGTCACGTACGGCTATCCCGCGCAGCTCGAGCGGAGCGCCGATGCGCGCGGCGAGCTCGTCGCCATTGGCCTCGAGGTAGCCCACGACCTCGGTGCCCACCGTGCCCATCCCGATGAGGGCAACACCGACGCTCTTTCGCGCTCCATTCGACTCACTCATGCGAATCCACCCCTTCTCGTGTCCCTTCGGCGGCGCCGTCCTTCGCTGCGTCTGCGCCCACTGCCTGCTCGACCTCGAGGCCGATAAGATCCTCGAACGTCTCGCGGCGCAGCACGAGGCGCGCCTTTCCATCCTGCACGGCGATGAGGGCCGGACGGCCGATCGCGTTGTACCTGCTCGACATCGAATAGCAGTATGCGCCAGTTGCCGCGACGGCCACGATATCGCCGCGACCGACGTCAGCGGGGAGCCACAGGTCCCGCACGACCACGTCTCCGCTCTCGCAGTGCTTGCCCACGAGCCGAGCCACGACCGGCGGCTCGTCGCTAGCTCGGCCGACGAGGCGAGCGGAGTAGCTCGCATCGTAGAGGGCGGTGCGGATGTTGTCGCTCATGCCGCCGTCGACCGAGACGTAGCGGCGTTCGCGGCCGTCAGGCAGCGCGACGTCCTTGACCGCGCCGACCTCGTAGAGCGTGACGGTGCCCGGGCCGGCGATGGCGCGGCCCGGC
>NZ_DAINST010000127.1:0-4755 GCF_036741115.1 Dietzia sp. | reverse complement strand
GCTCGTACTGCTCGGCCGCGAACCGTGCCACTGCCGCCCTTCGGGCCAGGTTGACGGCGGACTGCAGCGCCCACAGTGCCGGCTGCTGCTGCGCGGGAGCGCCGCGCCTGCTCTCAGCCTCGATTGCCGCCACACGGATCCGCTCCACTGTCTCGGCGCGGTCGACGAGCTCGAGGCACCTCGACGACATACTCGCGGGCAGATCGATGAGTTCGGGCTCGGGGAGCACCCCGCCGTTTTCCCGGGCATACGGGCCGGAACCGGCGGCGATCAGCTCCGCTGCGCCGTGCACCGCATCGGTGAGCGCCGCCGCGGCGTGCGCGGGCGACGGCGCCTGCGGGGCCATGGGGACGTCGGCGAAGATCTCCACCGTCCAGCGGCCCTCCCGGTCGCGAAGGGTATGGGCGACGGCCGCCGTCATCCGGGAATCGGGGTCCCGAACGAGGACAGCGCCGCCGTGGGCGAGCACGAATTCCGACAACGGCCGGTGCGCGGGGAGCGCGGAGAGATCGCCCACCGTGGCCGGCGCGAGGGCGAGGAACTCAGCGGCCGCCGCTGCCTCCGAACCGGCGCTTTCTGCTGCGCCCTCGCCGAACGAGCGGAGGAGCACTGCCGCGGCGGTGAAGAGAGCTCCGGGCCCGGGCGCCACGCCATCGGCAGCGCCGAGCTCGCGCACGAAACGCATCCATGGGCCCCGCGGCGCGATCTCGTCGACGGGCGACGCCGCGCCGTCGGCCGCGCGCGCGGCAGCCCGAGACAGTGCGGGGCCAGCCTCGACGGCTGCTCGAACGCCCGGGCTGCTGAGGGCCTCGATGCCCGAATCGAGCGGCGCGCCACCCCACGCGGAGGCCGCGAGATGGGTGGCGAAGAGAAGTTCTGCAGTGTTCATCGGCGACCAGGCTACGCCCCGCGCGTGTCTCCGCACAGCTCGAGTTCGGCGGGAACTAATGTTGCCTGTCATGGCTGATCGATACGGAAGGGACGTACTCTCCGCTGGCCGGCGCACGGCGCGGGAGTGGCGAAAAGTCGAGGCCGCCGACGGCCTCGTCGTCGAGGATCCGGTGAGCGGCTTCTGCGGCGCCGTGGTCGGGGTGACCCGTACCCCGGACGGCGAGTTCGCGCAGCTCGAGGACAGGCACGGGAAGCTCCGGCTGTTCAAGATGCGACCCGGTGCGTTCCTCCTCGAAGGCGAGCACGTCACCTTGGTCAAGCCCGCCCCGAAGAAGGAGGCCCCGACTCGCTCGGCCTCGGGCTCGCGACGGGTCGAAGGGCTGCGTGCGCGCACGGCCCGGGCCGGCCGGATCTGGGTCGAGGGCATCCACGACGCCGCGCTCGTCGAGAAGATCTGGGGCCACGACTTGCGGGTCGAGGGAGTCGTCGTCGAGCCGCTCGGCGGCATCGACGAGCTCGGGGCGAAGATCGCCGAGTTCGGCCCGAGCGACGACGCGCGCCTCGGCGTTCTGGTCGACCACCTCGTCTCCGGGACCAAGGAGTCCCGGCTGGTGCAGAATGTCGGCCCGCACGTGCTCGTCACCGGGCATCCGTTCGTCGACATCTGGCAGGCGGTCAAGCCCGAGGTGGTCGGCATCCCGGCATGGCCGGACGTGCCGATGGGCGAGGACTGGAAGACCGGCATCTGCGCGCGCATCGGGTGGGGCGATCCCCGCGACGCGTGGGCGCACATCCTCTCCTCGGTGTCCTCGTTCCGCGATATCGAGCCCGAGCTGCTCGGCGCGGTCGAGAGGCTCGTCGATTTCGTCACGGAATAGGAGCAGCAGTGACGGCATGGGCCGGAAGCAAAATGGCGGGCCCGCTCGGCGCAAGGTCGTACGGGAGTCATACTTTCGATTGATGGATAGCCTTGCCTACTTTGTTAAGGTCGGAGGTGGCGGCATCCGGTCGCCTGAAGAGCGGCGATAAAGCGATTTTTCGCTTCCGTTCGGCCTGATCACTCCGATAGCACCGAGGTTTCCCACGCCCATGTCCGTCGCCAGCGCCACCGATACCGCGACTTCGTCATCCCTCGCCGCCGGTCTCCGCACCGCGACCGCCGAGGTCCACGAGCGCGCCGAGAACAGCATCTTCATGGGCAGCCTTCTCGGCGGGGAGCTCGACAAGCTCACCGGCATCCGGGCATTCGCCGCGATGCAGCGGCAGTACTTGCACGTCTATGCGGCACTCGAGGCCGCGGTCCGGACGCACGCCGCCAGCCCTGCGCTTGCGGGCATCGTCGACCCCGCGCTCGAGCGCGCCGGCAGGCTCGAGGGGGATCTCCGCACTCTCGAGGCCGTGCTCCCCACTGGCGAGGAGCTGTACGAGCTCACACCCGCGACCCTCGAGTACGCCCGCGAGCTGGACGCTCTAGCGGCCAGGAACGACGCCGACGAGGTGGCTGCGGAGCTCGTCGGCCATCACTACGTCCGCTACCTCGGGGATCTCTCCGGCGGACAGGTGATCTCGCGCCTCATGGGCCGGCACTACGGGGTTCCCGAAGAGGCGCTCTCCTTCTACTCCTTCGATATCGAGAAGCCGAAAGTCTACAAGGACGGCTACCGCGACGCGCTCGACGCCCTGCCTCTCGACGGACGGCTCACCGAGCTCGCCGTCGATGCTGCTTCGCGCGCGTTCGATCACAACACCGAGCTCTTCCGTTCGCTCGAGCCCCTCGTCCGTAGCTGAGACCGAGCTCTAGCAGCGGTCAGAGCCCACCAGCCCCGGGGTCGGGCAACGCGTTTCCCCGGGTGCGCTCCGGGCCGGTCTCCGGGGTCCCGGCGGGAGCCCGGCCGGTAGCTGGATGTACGCCGACAGGTCGTTTCCCATGGACACCATCCGCGAACTTCCGTTCGCCATCGCCTACGCCATCCTCTTCGTCATCGTCTTCGCGCGAGCCAACGCCACGTATTGGCTCGGCCGCGGGGCGACGGCAGGCGGATCGCGATTCGAGCGCATCCGCGCTCGCCTCGAGAGCCCGTCGATGGACAGAGCCCGCGACATCGTCGCGCGCTGGGGGGTGGCGGCCGTCCCCCTCTGCTTCCTCACGGTAGGCGTGCAGACCGCCGTCAACCTCCTCGCCGGAGCCATGAAGATGCCGCTGCGCCGCTATTTCCCAGCGGTCGCCCTCGGCTCCCTCATCTGGGCCCTCATCTACGCGACCGCGGGCACCGTGCTGTTCACGCTGCTCTGGCGCTTGGTCTGGGGTGGCTGACGCCGAGACCCCCAGCGCACCCCGGAATCGGAGCCGAGTTTCGGCACCGGGTGCCGAAATCGAGGTTCTCTCCGTGACGCACGCCACGGTTGGTTAGAGTCGAGCGGAGATGAACCCACGGGGTTCCGCGGAATGACCGCGCGAGAGCAGCTCGAGCACAGGAGGCGCCGCACGTGGCACACACGACCGAACCGAACGGCGATGTTCCCGTCGCGAGGCTCCGAGGGAAGTTCTCCGACTGGGAATCCGATGTCGTCGGGATCCTGGCGAAATCTTCGAAGAAGGACCCCGCCGAACTGCCCGCCGATGCGTGGCGTTCGCTGATCCACACGAGCCCCGAGGGCCTCGAGATCAATCCGCTCTACACGCCGCTCGACGAGTTGCCCGAGCAGGCCGCGCCGGGCGAGTTCCCGTTCGTCCGCGGCGGCCGCCGCGCCGGGCTACCCGAATCCGGCTGGCATGTCGCCGAGCACCTCCGCTGCGCGGGGTCGGACGAAGCCGCGGCCACCAACTTGACCGTCCTCGGCGCACTCGAAAACGGCGCGTCGGGGCTGTCTCTCGATGTACCGGCAGAATCCATCCCCACGGTCCTGGACGGGGTGTACCTCGAACTCGCCCCGATCATCGTCGACGCGGGCGCGCGGACACCCGAGGCGTTCCGTGCACTCGCGGCGCTCGCGGGCGAGGCCGCTGATGCGGGGCGCCTCTCCGGTCCGGCCTCCGACGTCAGACTCTTCGCCACCTCGTCTCCGGAGACATCCGCGCTCTTCGGCGAATCCGGGCCGGGCCGAGAGGAGGCGCGCGCCCTCGCAGCGGAGGCGAGCAGCCTGCCCGAGACGGCCCGTGGCGCACTCGCCGATGGCGCCTCGGCCCACGAGCACGGCGCCACCGATGCGCAAGAGCTCGGCATCGCCCTCGCCGCGGCGGTGGGGCACCTCCGCGCGCTATCCGATCCTGCCGACGGTTCCGGTCTCGGGGTCGAGGCGGCCGCCGAGCAAGTGTGGTTCCGCCTCGCCGCTACCCCGGACCAGTTCGCGACGATCGCGAAGTTCCGCGCGGCCCGCGGCCTGTGGGCACGTGTGGCGGAGGTACTCGGGGTCCCGGACGCAGGGGATGCTCCGCAGCTCGCCGTCACCTCGCTTGCCGCCTCGACCCGCCGTGACCCGCACGTCAACATGCTCCGCTCGACCGTCGCGGCATTTGCCGCCGGCGTCGGCGGTGCGGAGATGGTGACGGTCCGGGAGTTCGACGCCACACTGGACGGCGGCCTCGCCGGCACCTCGCGCAGCTTCGCGCGCCGCATGGCCCGCAATGCCCAGCTCCTGCTCATCGAGGAATCGCACCTCGGGCACGTCGTCGATCCGGCCGGCGGTTCCTGGTACGTCGAGGCGCGCACCGAAGAGCTCGCCGATGCCGCATGGTCGTACTTCCAGGAGATCGAGGCGCTTGGCGGTCTCGGCGCAGCGGGAGACAAGGTGCTCGCCGACCTCGAGGAGTCGAAGCAGGCGCGTGCCGCGGCCGTCGCGAACCGCTCGCAGGCACTCACAGGG
>NZ_DAINST010000126.1:4554-4781 GCF_036741115.1 Dietzia sp. | reverse complement strand
GAGGAAGTCCTCGCGAAAGCCAACCGTAACAACACTTCAAATGCGGACCACTAGCGGGGAAGAACCTGATCGGTGTAGACGTTTCGGAATACCCGGCCCGGATCGGCGGCGTCGCGCGCGGCGACGAAATCGCCGTAGCGCGGGTAGAGCGCGGACAACTCGTCCGGGCCGAGGGAGTGCATCTTGCCCCAGTGCGGCCGGCCTCCGGCCTCGCGGAAGATGTCCTC
>NZ_DAINST010000126.1:0-4544 GCF_036741115.1 Dietzia sp. | reverse complement strand
TCCTCGACGCGTGCGAAGAGGCCGTCGTCGGGGATCCCGACGTACTGGTGGACGCTGATGTGCACGGAGTCGCGGCCGTGCGACGTGGAGAGCCACAGCTCGTCGGCGCCCGTTCCGCGCACCTCGATGGGGAACGGCGTGTGGAAGTCGCCAGAGTCGAAGAGCGAGCGCAATTCGTCGATCACGCCCGGGGCGTCGGCGAGCGAGACGGAGAATTCGGTTTCGCGGAAGCGGACGCGGCGTGCGGAGGCGAACACCTTGTACGAGCGGTCGGAGTAGTTCGAGCGGCCCATCGCGCGCCCCGAGACCTCGTTGATCCTGCGGGCGAGGGACGGGCGCTTGCTCACGGTGCGGCACAGGCCCTCGTAGATGGTGTTGGACAGGAAGTCCTCGGTTCGCTCCGCCAGCGCGGACTTCGGACGCAGCCCCGCCTTGCCGGCGCCCATCCTGTGGTTCTTCTTGATCTCCACGAGATCGGTGTGGGGGAACCAGAAGAACTCGACGTGGTCGTCGCTGAGGAGGAAACCGGCGAGGTCCTCGAGCGGCTCGTCGATACGCCCTGGACGCTCTTCGGCGGCGAGGCCGAAGGCGGGGACGCAGCGGATCGTGATCTTGGACAGGATGCCGACGGCGCCGATCCCGAGCCGAGCGGCCTCGAACAGCTCGGAGGAATGCTCTGCGTCGCAGTCGACGATCTCGCCGGTGCCCGTGACGATCTGGACGCCCAGCACCGTCGTGGGGATCGCGCCGAAGCCGAGACCCGTGCCGTGTGTGCCGGTGGAGATCGCGCCGGCGATGGACTGGGTGTCGATATCGCCGAGATTCTCCTGCGACAGGCCGAGGTCCCACAGGAGCGGGCCGATATCGGCGAGCCGCGTGCCGGCCCACAGGGTGACGGCGGCGCCCGCAGGACGGCCTTCGGCGTCGGTGAGGGGAACGACCGACTCGACGCCCGTGAGGTCGTCGAGAGTGACCATGACGCCGTCCGTCGCCGCGCACGGGGTGAACGAATGCGAGGCGCCGACGCATTTGACCCCGACTCCCGATTCCGCGCAGGCCGAAACGAGCCGGGACAGCTCCGCGGTCGTGGTGGGGCGGACGATTTCAAGCGGATGCCACGTGGCCGTGCGGCTCCAGTTGCTCCATGAGGGTGAGGCCATGCGGAGCACTATAAGCGATCGGACCGGGGCCGAAGGGGCGAAACGCGCCGCTACTTGGTCGTTTGTCCGAATCGGGTGGGCGCGGGCGCGTGTGCCCAGGTACCCGGCATTCCCGTGTGGCCCGAAATGGTCCGGCCGCAGAACGCCGGGACTTATAGTGATGCGCGTGTCCAAGAGATTGCCAGCCGAAGAGCGCCGCGCCCAGCTGCTCGCCGCCGCCATCAGTATCTCCGAGGAGAGCGGCCTCGGTTCGCTGACGATCCGGTCGGTCGCCGAGCGCGCCGGGGTGTCGCTCGGCGTCGTGCACTACTGCTTCGTCGACAAGGACGAACTCGTCCAGGCGGTGATCGACGCGGTCAACGAGGACCTCGCCTCGGCGACCCGCGCGTTCCTCAACCTCGACTTCAGCTCCGGGGCTACCGGTCCGCAGGCCCTCGGCGACCTCATCAGGGAGGCCCTCGACCTTCAGTGGCAGGTGATCAGCTCGATGCCCGATCGTCAGCTCCTCACCTACGAGATCGTCGCCTACACGCTGCGATCGCGCTCGCAGGCCGGTACGGGCCTCGCCCACGGCCAGTACCACGGCTACGATTCGCTCGTCGAACTCGTCGCGCGGCGCGCGGCCGAATCCTCGAGCATGGAATGGGAGGACTTCCCCTCCGTCGTCGGAGGAATGGTCGCGCTGCTCGACGGCGCAGTTCTGCGGTGGCTCATCGATCGCGACGCAGAGGCGTTCAAGCGCACCATGGACATGGGCATCGACTCCTTCGTCTCGCAGGCGCGTCCGGCCGAAGCTGAAGCTTCGCAGGCGGCGGGTTCGCAGGCGGAGGCGACAGGGGCGGAGCCCGCCGGGGCCTAGGGCTCGAAGGCCTCGGCCCGGTGGCAGGCGCAGGACGTACGGCGCTGGACTGACAGCGCCGGCCGAACCGGGCCGGACCGAGCTTTCGGGGCCGTCCCGGGAGAGCGCTCTGCAAGTCGATCGATTCCCGCCGCGGCGGGGGAACGGGATGGCGATATGGGCACGGAGGCAGCTCGTCAGACGCTCGGCGAGGGTGAGTCCCGCCAAGTGATCGACTCCGGACGGAAGGTCGGCGGGCGCGAGGTCCTCGCCCGCGGCAAGGCCTCCGCGCGGGACCTCGAAGAGGCGGTGACGGCGCTCGACGAGGCCACCCGGGACCTGTCCGCCCCACTTGCCGCCGTGCACCTGCCGAGCCTGCGGGCGAACCTCGCGCTCATCGCCGAGCGTGCCGCCGGCACGCGCGTGCGTATCGCCTCGAAATCCGTGCGTACCCGCGGCGCACTCGAGCTCGCTCTCGGCCCGGACCTGCGAGGAACCGGGGAATTCGGCGGGGCCTTCCGCGGGATCATGGCGTACTCGCTGCGCGAGGCGCTGTGGCTCGTCGAACTCGGCTGTGACGACGTCCTTATCGGCTATCCCACCGTCGACCGCAATGCGCTTGCCGCGCTGGCCGAGCACACGCCGGAGGGGGAGCGGGCGCGCGCGGCGATCACCCTGATGGTCGATTCCGAGGAACAGGTCGACATCGCCGAGTCCGTCGGCGGTGCCGGGCTCCGGCTGTGTATCGACGTCGACTGCTCACTCCGCATCGGGCCCATCCACCTCGGTACTCGGCGCTCCCCGGTCCGCACGGCCTCCCGGGTCGCCGAGCTCGCGGGGGAGTTCCATCGCCGCGGCCACAGGGTCCTCGGCGCGATGTTCTACGAGGCGCAGGTCGCCGGTGTCCAGGACAACACGTTCGGAATCGGCCCCGTCAAGCGTCTCTCGATGCGCCGTCTCGTTCCCCTACGCCAGGAGGTCGCCGCGACCATCGCCGAGATCACGGGCGCGGAGCCGGAGATCCTCAATTCCGGGGGCACCGGCTCGATCGACGAATCGGCAGCGGCCCCTGCGGTCACCGAAGTCACTGCCGGCTCCGGGCTCTTCGTGCCCGGCACCTTTGACCACTACCGCTCCTTCGCCCCGCGGCCCGCCCTGTTCTTCGCGCTCGACGCCGTGCGCCGGCCCGCCCCCGGGATGACGACGCTGCTCTACGGCGGCTACGCGGCCTCGGGAGCGCCTGGCGCCGATCGGCTCCCGGTCCCCGCCTCACCGCCGTTCCGGTACACGCCCCGCGAGGGGGCGGGGGAGGTGCAGACGCCGATCCGGGACACGGAGGTCCCCATCGGCGGGCGCGCGTGGCTTCGGCATGCCAAGGCGGGGGAGCTCGCCGAGAGGTTCGCGGAATACGTGGTAGTAGATACGGTGTTGGGCGAAGAGGGCAGCCGGCTCGAGGCCGATGCTGCGGTCGATGCCCCTACTGGGGTCGTTGTCGACGTCTGGCCCACCTATCGCGGCGAAGGGAAGTGTTTCGGTTGAGTTCCGAGCGAACCGATCAGGGAGTCGGCGGCGCCGACCCGCTCGATGACGTGGACACGGCGGCGATGCTCGCCGAGGCCGTGGAGATCACGGCGGACCTGATACGCATCGAGAGCGTCAACACCGGCGATCTCGAGACCATCGGCGACGGCGAGACGCGAGTGTGCCGCAGGATCGCCGAGTACCTCTCCGAGGTCGGCATCGACAGCGAGCTCGTCGAGTCGCGGCCCGGCCGCGGTTCGCTCGTCGCCCGCTTCGAGGGCACCGACGCGGAGGCCGGGGCGCTCGTGGTCCACGGCCACGTCGATGTCGTTCCAGCGGCGGCCGACGACTGGTCCGTGCCGCCGTTCTCCGGGGAGATCCGCGATGGCTGGCTCTACGGACGTGGAGCCGTGGACATGAAGGACATGCTCGGGATGATGCTCGCCGCGGTGCGCGCGATGCGCCGTGCCGAGGTCGCCCCGCGCCGAACGCTGATTCTCGCGTTCTTCGCCGACGAGGAGCACGCGGGCACGTGGGGCGCCAAGTGGCTCGCGGAGAACCGCCCGGACCTCTTCGCCGGCGCCACCCACGCAATGAGCGAGGTCGGCGGGTTCTCGGTGCCGCTCGGCGGCAAGCGCCTCTACCCCGTGGCGACTGCGGAGAAGGGCGTCGCCTGGGGCGAGCTCACGGCGAAGGGGACCGCCGGGCACGCCTCGATGCCGACCGCCGACAACGCCGTCGCGCGATTGGTGACGGCGATGGCGCGCGTCGCCGAGCACGAGTTCCCCCTCACACCCACCGAATCCGTCGCCGCTATGGCCCGGCAGGTCGGGGAGATCCTCGGAACTCCGCCGTCACTCGAGGGTCTCCAGGAGAACCTCGGGCGGCTCGGCCACCTCGAGCCGATGGTGCGCGCGACCCTGTCGGACACTGCCTCGGTGACCGTGGTCGACGCTGGCTACAAGGTCAACGTGATCCCGACCCAGGCCACCGGTGCGTTCGACGGTCGCGTCCTGCCAGGTAGA
>NZ_DAINST010000125.1:0-5153 GCF_036741115.1 Dietzia sp. | reverse complement strand
GCTCGAGTGGGCGGAGATCCACTCCGGCATCCAGCTCTCCGGCACGCCGGCAGGACCCGTCGAGGAGGCACTCGCCGCAGGGCGTCCCGTCCTCGTCGAGGTCGACCTCGCCGGGGTGCGCGCGATCCGCGAGACGGCCCCGGATGCGACCTTCGTCTTCCTCGCCCCACCTTCGTGGGAAGAGCTCGAGCGCAGGCTCCGCAGCCGCGGCACGGAGACCGAGGACGTCGTGGAACGCCGGCTTCAGACTGCGCGGGAGGAGATGGACGCCCGCGATGAGTTCGATCGGGTCGTCGTCAACGTCGAGGTCTCCGAATCGGTGGCCGAGCTGGTACGATTGATTGTCGGTCCAGAACCCGACGGGTCCGCATAGCGTTCGACCGGCATTCGCCGACAGGTCGCCGACCGATCGCCGACAGACCGTCGAGTATCACCGCCCGCAACGCAGGCATCATAGGGCTTGGCGTCCGAATATTTTTCTGGACACGTAATACGCGTAATACGCAGGAGGAAATCCGTGGCTGCTTCCGCATCCGAGGCCGACACCTCGGCAGCACCGCTGTACGACACCCCGGTTGGCATCACCAACCCGCCGATCGACGAGCTCCTCGAGCGCGCGTCGAGCAAGTACTCGCTGGTCATCTTCGCCGCCAAGCGCGCGCGCCAGATCAACGACTACTACAACCAATTCGCCGAGGGCATCCTCGAGTACGTCGGCCCGCTGGTCAGCCCGGGTGCGCAGGAGAAGCCGCTCACCACGGCGCTCCGCGAGATCCACCACGACATGCTGGAATACTCCGAGCAGTAGCGATGGTCGCGCAGCCGGGGTGGGAGGGCGGTACCACGCGCCGCATCGTCATCGGCGTCGGTGGCGGTATCGCCGCCTATAAGTCGTGCCAGCTCGTCCGCTATTTCCGCGAGCTCGGCCACCACGTCGTGGTCATCCCCACCGAATCTGCGCTCAATTTCGTCGGCAAGGCGACCTTCGAGGCCCTGTCGGGCAATCCCGTCGCCACCGACGTCTTCTCGGATGTCCCTTCGGTCCGGCACGTCAACCTCGGCAAGAACGCCGACCTCGTTGTCGTCGCCCCCGCCACCGCGGACCTCCTGGCGCGGATGGCGCAGGGCCGCGCGGACGATCTCCTCACCACCACGTTGTTGACGGCGCGCTGCCCCGTCCTCTTGGCCCCCGCGATGCACACGGAGATGTGGCAGCATCCGGCGACGGTCCGGAACGTCACGACGCTCCGCGGCGACGGCCTCGTGGTCATGCCGCCGGCGGAGGGCCGGCTCACCGGCAGCGATTCCGGCGCCGGCAGGCTCCCGGAGGCCGACGAGATCGGCAGGCTCGGAGAACTCCTCCTCGCGGACCCCGATTCGCTCCCGCAGGATCTCGTCGGGCTCAAGGTGCTCGTCACCGCCGGCGGGACCCGCGAGGAGCTCGATCCGGTGCGCTTCCTCGGCAATCGTTCCTCGGGCAAGCAGGGTCAGGCACTCGCCGCGGTCGCCGCGGCCCGCGGGGCCAGGGTCACTCTCGTCTCGGCCGCGACGAAGATCCCCAATCCGGCTGCTGTCGAAACCGTGCACGTCGATTCGGCGCGGGAGATGGGGCAGGTGCTCCTCGACCGGGCTCCGGGCTTCGACGTGGTCATCAAGGCTGCCGCGGTGGCCGATTTCCGGCCGGAAAAGGTCTCGGAGTCGAAGATGAAGAAGGGCTCGGACTCCGAGCCCGAGGCCATCCGCCTCGTGCGCAACCCCGATCTCCTCGCCGGGCTCGTCGAGGCGCGCCGCAACGGCGGTATCCCCGAGGCCACGACTCTCGTCGGCTTCGCCGCGGAGACCGGCGACGCACACGGCTCGGTGCTCGATCACGGGCGGGCCAAACTCCGCCGCAAGGGCTGCGATCTCCTCGTGGTCAACAAGGTCGGCCGCACCGAGGCCTTCGGTACGGATACGAATTCGGGTTGGATCCTGCGCAGGACCGGCGGCGAGACCGCCGTTCCCGTCTCCGGGAAGTACGCCGTCGCCAGCCGCATCCTCGACGCGGTCGTCCTCTTGCGCGAAGAGGACGGGAACGGCCGGGAGCCCGCGGAGGCGACCACCTCCGGCGCTCAGTGGCCCGCGGAGGCGACCACCTCCGGCGCTCAGTAGACGGTCCAGTCTAGGCTGTACCGGGTGAGGTCGATCCGCAACCCACAGGCGCGGAGCGCCCCAGCGATCGATCGGTAAGAATCGATACGTCGACATCGGTCCGGCCCGTCCGGCCCCGAGACAGACGAACCCACAACGTCACGAGTCACAATGCAGGTCGGCCACGCCCAGCGGGTGTGTGCCAACGCTGCGAGAAGAGGAGCCGGGAGTGGAGCAGTCACGCCGCCTGTTCACCAGCGAGTCCGTCACCGAGGGGCACCCAGACAAGATCTGCGATGCCATCTCGGATTCGATCCTCGATGCCATGCTCGAACAGGATCCGCAGGCGCGAGTCGCGGTCGAGACCATGGTCACCACCGGCCAGGTCCACGTCGCCGGCGAGGTCAAGACCACCGGGTACGTCGAGATCCCCGAGATCGTGCGGAAGCGGATCCTCGAGGTCGGCTACAACTCCTCGGAAAAGGGCTTCGACGGCACCACGTGCGGCGTGTCGATCTCCATCGGCGCGCAGTCGCCCGAGATCGGGCAGGGCGTCGACACCTCCCATGAGAGCCGCACGGGCGAGTCCGCGACCGCTGCCGAGGACGAGATCGCCAAGCAGGGCGCAGGCGACCAGGGCCTCATGTTCGGCTACGCGTGCTCGGACACCCCCGAGCTCATGCCGCTGCCCATTGCGCTCGCACACCGCCTCTCGCGCCGCCTCACCGAGGTGCGTAAGGACGGCACGCTGACCTACCTGCGCCCGGACGGCAAGACCCAGGTCACCATCGAGTACGACGGTGAGAAGGCCGTCCGCCTCGACACAGTGGTCATCTCGACCCAGCACGATCCGGAGATCGACCTCGACACCACGCTCACCGACGATCTCATGGAGAAGGTCCTGGGGCCGGTCCTCGCCGAAGCCGCGGGCGATATCGACACCTCGGATTACCGTCTCCTCGTCAACCCCACGGGCCGCTTCGTGCTCGGCGGGCCGATGGGCGATGCGGGCCTCACCGGCCGCAAGATCATCGTCGACACCTACGGTGGCATGGCCCGCCACGGCGGCGGCGCCTTCTCGGGCAAGGACCCGTCGAAGGTGGACCGCTCGGCGGCGTACGCGATGCGCTGGGTGGCGAAGAACATCGTCGCAGCAGGTCTCGCCGAGCGCGCGGAGGTGCAGGTCGCCTACGCGATCGGCAAGGCCAGCCCCGTCGGCCTGTTCGTCGAGACCTTCGGCACGGAGACCGTTCCCGTCCAGGACATCCAGAACGCGGTGTCCGAGGTCTTCGACCTCCGCCCGGGCGCGATCATCCGCGACCTCGATCTCAAGCGCCCGATCTACGCGCAGACCTCGGCATATGGCCACTTCGGCCGCACCGACGTCGACCTTCCGTGGGAGCGCACCAACCGCGCCGACGAGCTCAAGGCGGCGGCAGGCAAGTAGGCAGCAGACTAGACGTAGAAGTAGCGGCACCGCAACGTCCGGGCGCCGTGATACAACCGTCTCATCATGGCGATCCCCAGCTCGACGCGCGTCCCGGCCCACCAGGGGCCCGTGGCGCGCGTCTTGCCGTTGCTGGGGCTGCCGCAGCTCGATCGGCTCTTCGACTACCGCGTCGACGAGAAGTACTCCGCCGAGGTTCTTCCGGGTGTCCGCGTGCGCGTGCGTTTCGCCGGTCGCCTCGTCGACGCGATCGTCTACGAGCGCGCCGAGCGCACGGATCACCCGAAGGAGCTCGCGTGGGTCGAGCGCGTGCTCTCCCCGGATGTGGTGGTGACGCCCGAGATCTTCGCTCTCGTGGAGCGCGTGGCGGCCCGCTGGGTGGGCACGCGGTCGGATGTGTTCCGGCTCGCCGTGCCGCCGCGGCACGCAGCGGGGGAGCGTTCGGTTCCGCCGGCCGAGCCCTCTCCGGAGGCCGAGTCGGGGGCCGAGTCGGGGGTCGAGTCCGGACCGGCGGGTGATGTCGCGCGTCAGGCAGATCACCCGGGCGGCGATGAGGACGACGGCGACTCTGCCATCGATCCCACGCAGAGCGCCGAGCCTGCCGGGCCAGCCGGCACCGCCGAAGAGAACGATTCAGGCGAGGAAACAGCGGAGACCGTCGAAGATTCGTCCTTGCTGCCGGAGCAGTGGGCCTCTTACCCGCGCGCCGAGATGTTCGCGGCGGCCGTCGCCGAGGGGCGCCCCGTACGCGGCGCCTGGGCGCCGGTACCGGGAGAGGACTGGGCCGGTCGCCTCGCCGAGCTCGCGCTTCTCGGCGCTGCCAGCGGGAAGCAGTCGGTCGTCGTGGTCCCGGATCAGCGCGACGTAGACGCGGTCGTCGCCGCCCTCCGCGAGCGCATCGCGGACCACGGGCTACTGGCGTCCTCGCACATCGTCGAACTCACCGCGAGCCTCGGTCCCCAGGCGCGGTATTCCCGCTGGCTCCGCGCGCTGCGCGGGCACGCCCGCGTCATAGTGGGCACGCGCAGCGCCGTGTGGACGCCCTTGCGCTTCCCCGGACTCCTCATCCTCTGGGATGACGGCGACGATTCCTTCGTCGAACAACGGGCACCATACCCGCACACGCGGGAGGTGGCGACGCTCCGTTCCGCGCTCGCCAGGATCCCGCTGCTCCTCGCCGGCCCCGTCCGCACACCGGAGGTCGCGGCGCTCGTCGAGGCGGGGTGGGCGCCGGAGATCTCGGCGTCGCCCGAAGTGAGGAAGGCCGCGGCGCCGCGGATCGTCGCCGTCACCAATGCCGATCCGGTCCAGGCCCGCGACGTCGCGGGTGGGCACACGCGTCTGCCCACCGTGGCGATGACGATGGCGCGCCAGGCCCTCGATCGCGGTCGCCCAGTGCTCGTCCAGGTGCCGCGCCGCGGGTACGTGCCGCGGCTGGTGTGCCAGCGGTGCAGGACGCCTGCGCGCTGCCGCCGCTGCAACGGGCCTCTCGAGATCGGGAAGGCCGCGGACGACGGCGCGGGGCAGCTCGTCTGCGCGTGGTGCGGCGTGCACGACCTCACCTACAGCTGCCCGG
>NZ_DAINST010000124.1:0-5239 GCF_036741115.1 Dietzia sp. | reverse complement strand
GTGTCCAGTACCCGTCCGGCGATTTCGCGGAAGTTGACGCCGCCGTGCCGCGCCACGGTGACCAGGGCCGAGGCCCTCGCGGTGCGCGCGAAGTGCGCGAGCTCCGATTCGCGGTGGGCGGGGAGGCAGAATACGGGGATCGCACCGAGCCGGAACAGGGCGAACACGACGATCGGGTACTCGGCGAGGTTGGGGAGCTGCACGAGGACTCTGTCGCCTCGTTCGATCCCGAGCGCCGCGAAATCGCGGGCGCGCTTCGCCACCGCCGAGGCGAACTCTACGAACGTATAGCGTCGCGGGGCGCCGTTCGCGTCATTTCCCACCAAGGCCTCGGCATCGCCGAAGCGCTCGGCCGCTCGGTCGGCGAAATCGGCGAAGGTCTCATCCGTCCAATAGCCGGCCTCGCGGTAGCGTCGCGCGAACTCTTCGGGAAAGAAGCGCTCGGGGAGGGCGAGCTGGGCGTGCGGAACAGCGGGGGAGGTCATGTCGCGCGGGGCTCCTCAAAGGTGCTGGCCAGTGCGTGCTGCCTGGTGCGGGTGTGTGCCGGCGGACGCTGGATCCGGCGCGCCGACGCGGCCGTCGTTCTCCACGGGATAGTACAGCCTAACCTAATCTTTACGAGGTCTGGGGTGCGGGAGCCGCGAGTAGGATCCGAGGGGCGAAGAACGAGCTCGCGGCCGGAGACGCACTCTCCTCGCGGGCGAAGGGCGAGGGGAGCTCCACATGGGTAGAGCGACGGCGAGGCGGAGGATCGTCCGCATCGGTGCAACGACGCACGGCGGAGAGGGAACTCTCGTCGAGCGGACCGTCGACGAGCGGCCGGACACCCTGGTCGTCGAGGAACCCCTGGAGATCCGCGTCGGCGGCGCCCCGCTGTCGGTCACGATGCGGACTCCTGGCTCGGATGTCGAGCTCGCGCAGGGCTTCCTGCTCACCGAGGGCGTGATCGGCGGGCGTGAGGACATCGGCATCGCGCGTTATTGCAACAGCGTCGATGAAGAGGGGCGGAACACGTACAACGTTCTCGACATCGATCTCGCGCCCGGCGTCCCTGCACCGTCGACGGACATCGAGCGCAACTTCTACACCACGTCTTCGTGCGGTGTCTGCGGCAAGGCCTCGCTCGATGCCATCCGACTTCGCACCCGGCATTCCCCGGCCGGCGACCAGCTACAGACCACTGCCGATGTCGTGCTCTCGTTGCCAGACCGTCTCCGCGAGGCACAGCGACTCTTCTCCACCACGGGCGGCCTCCATGCGGCCGGGCTGTTCTCTGCCGAGGGCGATCTCCTGTGCCTGCGCGAGGACGTGGGCCGGCACAACGCGGTCGACAAGCTCGTCGGCTGGGCCGTGGAGAACGGCGAGATCCCGCTGCGGAACCGCATCCTCATGGTCTCGGGGCGCGCGTCGTTCGAGCTGGTGCAGAAGGCCGTCATGGCCGGGATCCCCATGATGTGCGCCGTATCGGCGCCGTCATCCCTTGCAGTGGATCTCGCGAGAGAATCGGGAATGAGCCTCGCCGGCTTCGTCCGCGGCGAGACGATGAACATCTACGCCCATCCCGAGCGGATCGAACCGGAGATGGAGGGCTAGGAGGGGACAGGCCCGGAGAAACCGGAATGCCCGAGATCGCGCGCCGGCGAGCCGCGAAAACCTGGGACCTTACGGGGATCGATAGCCGGCCCACAGCATGCACCCAGGTGGCAGTGATCTTATGAAAGGCGTGAAAACGCTGCTGCGCTCGAACGCGACCATGCCCGTCGCCGGCTCCCTACTCGTCGTTCTCGCCGTGATCGTCGGCATCGCGGTCCACACAGGGACGACCTCCGCCGACGATCAGCGTGTGCTCGGCGAGTTCATCGAGAACCGCTCGCCGTGGATCACCACGTGGATGGTCTTCGTCACCAACGCATTCAGCCCCACCTCAACGATCATCATCTCGCTCTTCGTCGCCGCCGCCGCGTGGCTTCGTGGCCGGAAACTCGCGGACGCCGGTTTCGTCGTGGCGACGGTCGGCCTCGCCTCGGCGATCACGTTCGTGCTCAAGCTCGTGTTCCAGCGAGGCCGCCCGCCGGTCGTCGACCAGCTCATCGGGGAGTTCGACTTCAGCTTCCCCTCGGGCCACACCACCGGCGTCGCCGCGCTCGCCTTCGCCACGGCCTGGGTCTTCTCCACCTACATGCGCAGAAGGTGGGCGATAAGCCTCCTCTGGGCGGCGGCGGCCGCGTGTGTTGCCATCGTCGCCGCTTCCCGCCTCTACCTCGGGGTCCACTGGTTCACCGACACCATCGCAGGAGCATGCGTCGGCGTGGGCGTGGCGATGCTCCTCGCCGCCGCGCTACCCGCGGCGCGCGCCTGGCGTCCCCAATTGCCAGAATGGGCCGCGGAACGCCGCATCGCGCGGCACTAGCGGGAACCGCCGAGTAGCCGGCTCCGCAGGCGACGGCCGGGCACTACCGGCAGGCGAGGAACAGCGAACATGGCAGTCACGGAAACCGGGCCCGAGCAGTCCGCGGCAGCGAAGGATCTGCTCGCCGAACTGGCGGCACTCGAGGATCCGAAAATCCGCGCGGTCAACGAGAAGCACGGCGACGATCATGGGGTCAACCTCACCAAGCTCCGGGCGCTCGCCAAGAACCACGCGGGCGACGAGGCGCTCGGCCGCGAGCTCTGGGATTCGGGCGACACGGCCGCACGGCTGCTCGCGCTCCTCGTCGTCAAACCGGGCATGTTCTCCGCGGACGAGCTCGACGCCATGCTCCGCGAATCCCGGACGCCGAAAGTGCAGGACTGGCTGGTCAACTACATCGCCAACAAGAGCAAGCTCGCCGAAGAGCTGCGGCTGCGCTGGATCGACGATGCGGACCCGGCGGTCTCGAGCGCAGGATGGGCCCTGACCAGCGAGCGGGTCGCCAAGAAGCCCGCGGGCCTCGATTTCGACGCGCTCCTCGTCACCATCGAGGCGGTCATGGTCGACGCCCCCGAGCGCCTCCAGTGGGCGATGAACCAGACGCTCGCGACCATCGGCATCGAGAACCCCGAATTGCGCTATCGCTGCATCGATATCGGGGAAAGGCTCGGCGTGCTCCGCGACTATCCCACGCCCCCGAACTGCACCTCGCCCTTCGCTCCCGTCTGGATCACGGAGATCGTTCGGCGCAGGGAGGTGGCCGAAAAGTGACGAGCGATGTTCCGGGGGAATACCCGGACGGAGCCCCAGGAGCCGGGGCGGCCGGCGACCGCGACGCGCTGTGGCGGATCATGGCCACCCGCCGCGACCACCGACATTTCCGGCCCGATCCCGTCCCACGAGAAACAGTCGAGCGTCTCCTCTCGGTATTCGAGCTCGCGCCGAGCGTGGGGCTGAGCCAACCGTGGCACGTCACCGTGATCACCGATCCGGCACTCAAGCGCGAGGTCCGAGAAAGCTTCGCCGACGTGCGCGAGCGGGAGCGGGAACGCTTTTCCGGCGGCCGGCGCGAGCTCTACGATTCGCTCACCCTCGAGGCAATCGAGACCGCGCCCGTCGGCCTCGTTGTGAGCTTCGTCCCGCCAGATGGCGCGACACTGGGCACCACGAGCATGCCGGCGGCGCTCGAGTACAGCGTGGTCTGCGCCATCGCCCACCTCTGGCTCGCGGTCACGGCGGAGGGCCTCGGCATGGGCTGGGTGAGCCTCGTCGACCCCGAGCGCGTCGCGGCGACGGTGCCCGTCCCCGAGGGCGCGCGCCCGCTCGCGTACTTGTGCATCGGGACGCCCGCGCGGCAGCTCGCCGAGCCCTTGCTCCACACCGTCGGCTGGAAACGCAGGCAGAACGTCGACGTCACCTGGCGGTGAACCGGGCCCGATTCGGGCCTGAGCCGAGCCCGAACCGGCGAGCGCCGGGTCCGTCAACACGGCAGTATCAGGGTTCTTCCCCTCGGTGATCTCCCGGTTCCGGGAACCGTTTTGCGCCCCTAATGTGCTGGTTATCGCCCCGATCGGGGCGCCGACACCAGCCGAGGAGGGCTGTCATGAAGGCCATCGATCACGGCGAAGAAACCAACCCCACATCACGGCGGAAACGCCGCTTCTCCTGGAGCGTGCGCCTCGCGCTCCTCGCCGTCGTCGTCGCCCTGCCTTCGTCGATCTGGCGGATCCTGATGATCTACGGCCGGCTCCCGGGAACCGAGGCGTTCCGCGACGCGAATTCCGGCGATACCGGATACGTCCTCGCTCTCACGGTGATCGAAATGCTCGCGGCATTCGCGGTCCTCGCCCTCACGCTCGGGTGGTTCCGCCCGATCGCCAGGCACACGCCGATGCCGTGGTGGCTGCCCGGAGCGCTCGGCTTCCTCGGAGGTGCGGTGATCACGTGGATGTTCAGCTACTCCATGGTCTTCGGCACGCTCGGCGGTTCGCGCCCCGATCAGGGCCTGGTCCACGGGGGAGCGCTCGTGCTCATGGTTGCCGTCTACGCGCCCCTGCTCGTGTGGGGCCCGCTTACTCTCGGCGCATCGGCCGAGGCGCTCGCCAGGGACCGAAAGGTCCGAAGGGGCAAGGGCCCGGGCGAGCTAGAGAGTGTGGTGGGGGAACAGCTCACGCCTCCGCTCGCGCCCCTCGCAGACTTTCGTGGATGACGCCGGACGTCCGACTAAGCCAGGCGTTCGATCATGCGGCGGATCTCCCCGGCGATGAGCGCGGGCTCGGTGTGCATGACGAGATGTGCAGAATCCGTGGCCGTGACGAATCTCCAGGCCTCCGACGTCATCGACCTGGAACGATGAGCCGAGGCGAGCTGTCGCCTGGTCTTCTTGCCGACGCCGGCGGACTTGCCGGCCGAGATCACGGTGAGCGGGAGTGCGGTGGAGCCGCGGGTTTCCTCGGCGAGGGCGTGGAGATCGCCCGGCATGTCTTCGGCCTCGGCGATCTGAGTCCGGACCACTGTGCGAGTGAAGGCCTCGCGCCAGATGTCCTCGAGGACATCGCCGGGATATCCGGCGAGAGACCGGGCGAAGATAGGGCCGAGAACCCCGAGCCTCGCCAGGGGCGGAAACACGAGACGCTGCGCTCCGTTGATAGTCCGCTGGGTGCGTGAGTGATAGAAGGGGCATTCCTCGTCCGCGGGGTCGACGAGGGCGAGGCTGGCGACGAGATCCGGCCTGCGGCGGGGGAGAGGCGTACGGCGGCAGGGTCGGCGCCGGTCGGCGAGGAACTACGACGTCACGGGCGAGTAGGCGTCGGGACGGGGTCGATCGTT
>NZ_DAINST010000123.1:0-5287 GCF_036741115.1 Dietzia sp. | reverse complement strand
CGAAACACAGTCGTTTCACGCCGTTCACGGGAGTAAACCTCGCCGAAATGCCGCGCGCATAGCGTCGGACGCATCCCCTTCGGAAAGGATGTGTCGCGATGGCGCGCTCACACGTGATCGAGAACTGGAATCCCGAGGACACCAAAGCCTGGGAGGCCGGCGGCGAGAAGATCGCCAAGCGGAATCTGCTGTGGTCGGTGGTCGCCGAACACGTCGGGTTTTCGGTGTGGAGCCTGTGGTCGGTGCTCGTGTTGTTCATGCCCGAGGATGTCTACGGGCTCAGCGCGGCCGATAAGTTCCTCATCGCCGCCACCGCGACCGCGACCGGCGCGGTGCTCCGACTGCCTTACAGCCTCGCCACGGCGAAGTTCGGCGGCCGCAACTGGACCGTGTTCTCCGCCGTCGTCCTTCTCATTCCCACCGGCGGCGCGCTGCTGCTGGTTCTCGATCCGGGCCACGCGCTGTGGGCCTACCTGCTCGTCGCCGCCCTCTCCGGCTTCGGCGGCGGCAACTTCGCGTCCTCAATGACCAACATCAACGCCTTCTTCCCGCAGCGCCTCAAGGGCTGGGCGCTCGGCCTCAACGCCGGCGGCGGCAACCTCGGCGTGCCCGTCGTGCAGCTGCTCGGCCTCCTCATCATCGCCACCGTCGGCAATACGCGGCCGGAGATCGTGTGCGCGGTGTACCTCGTGCTCCTTGCCGTCGCCGGCATTGGCGCGGCGCTGTACATGGACAATATCGACGGGCGCACCGCGGACCTCAAATCCCTTGGCGCGGTGATGAAGTATCGCAACTCCTGGCTCATCTCGCTGCTCTACGTCGGCACCTTCGGCTCCTTTATCGGCTTCTCCTTCGCCTTCGGGCAGGTGCTCCAGCAGCACTATCTCGCCGGCGGCGACAGCCCCGCGCAGGCGACGCTGCACGCCGCGCAGATCGCGTTCCTCGGCCCGCTCCTCGGCTCCATCGCCCGCGTGTACGGCGGAAAATGGGCGGACCGCGTCGGCGGCGGCCCCGTCACGGCCGCGGCGTTTGTCGTCATGCTCGCGTGTTCGGTAGCTCTCGCCGCCTCCGACTCCTTGCCAGTGGTCGTCGCCCTGTTCATCGCGTTGTTCATCGCCTCGGGCGTCGGCAACGGTTCGGTGTACAAGCTCATCCCGGACAGCTTCGAGGCGGTGTCGTGGAAGAAGGTTCACGAACAGAGCCTCGAACCGGGCCGGCGCCGCGAGTTCTCGCAGGCCTCCGCGGGCGCACTCATCGGCGTCGCCGGGGCGATCGGTGGGCTCGGCGGTGTCGGTATCAACATGGTGCTGCGCCAGTCCTACCTCGACACAGGCGACGCCTCCGCGGCGTTCGTGTTCTTCGCGCTGTACTACGTCGTCGCCGCCGTGATCACCCTGTCGTTCTTCACGAGGGTGCGTCGCCGAACGAACACCTCGCAGGCGTGCACCGCTCTCGCCGCGAACGGCGCGAACGGGGCGGACCCGGTCCTGGTGCGCCAGAAATGACCCGCACCGAGACCCACTGCCCCTACTGCGCGCTGCAGTGCGGGATGGCGCTGTCTCCCACAACCCCATCGCAGGATGACGTCGGACGCCGCGCCCCACTCGAGATCACCCCGCTCGACTTTCCCACCAACCGCGGTCGGCTGTGCCGTAAGGGCTGGTCGGCCTCCCAGGTACTCGACACCGGCGACCGCCTGACCACACCGCTGCTCCGCCGCGGCGGAAAAACCGGCGAGCTCGCGCCCGCCACGTGGGAGGAGGCCTTCGACGTCATCGCGGAGGCGGTGCACCGGGCGAGTGCCGGCGGCCGTGAACCCGACCGCGTCGGCGTGTTCGGGGGAGGCGGCCTGACCAACGAGAAGGCGTACATGCTCGGTAAATTCGCCCGGCTCGGGCTCGGCACTTCGCAGATCGATTACAACGGCCGCTGGTGTATGTCCTCGGCGGCCGCGGGCGCGGCGCGGTGTTTCGGCCTCGACCGCGGCATGCCGTTCCCGCTCGCCGATCTCGACGACGCCGAGGCCATCCTTCTCGTCGGCGCGAACCCGGCGGAGACGATGCCACCGATGGTCACGCACCTTGATACAGCGCGGGAATCCGGCGGGCTCATCGTCGTCGACCCCCGCCGCAGCGCGACCGCGCGCCTCGCGGACGAGGCCGGAGGGGTGCACCTGCAAAATCGCCCCGGCACCGACGCCGCGCTTGCTGCCGGACTGCTGCATATCGCCGTCACGCGCGGGTGGGCCGACCGCGACTTTATCCGCGACCGCACCAGCGGTTTCGACGACGCATGGGCGGTGGCCTCGCAGTGGTTACCCGAGCGCACCGAGGCCGTGACCGGCGTGGGCGTGCCCGCGCTGCGCGCCGCGGTGGAGCGGCTCGCCACGGACGCGCGGGCCGGGCGCGGGGCGTACATCCTCACCGCCCGCGGGGCCGAGCAGTCCTCCCGCGGCACCGACACCGTAGCCACGTGGATCGCGCTGGCACTCGCCCTCGGGCTGCCGGGCCGCAAGCGCTCGGGCTGGGGCACCATCACCGGACAGGGCAACGGACAGGGCGGTCGCGAGCACGGGCAGAAATGCGATCAGCTGCCCGGGTATCGCAAGATCACCGACCCCGCAGCCCGCGCACACGTCGCAGCGGTGTGGGGCGTCGAGCCGAAGCAGATCCCCGGGCCCGGGCGCAGCGCGTTCGAGCTGCTCGACGCCTGTGGCCGCGACGTTGCCGCCGACGGCCGCCCCGGGGTGCGCATGCTCTTCGTGCACGCCTCGAACCCGGTCGTCTCGGCGCCGGACGCCGCGAGCGTCGCCGAACGGCTCAGCGCGCTCGACACCCTCGTCGTGGCCGACTTCGTCCCCTCGGAAACCGCGCAGCTGGCCGACGTCGTTCTGCCCGTTCGCCAGTGGGCGGAAGAAGAAGGCACGGTGACCAACCTCGAGGGCCGCGTGTTGCGCCGGCGCCGCGCCGCCGAGCCACCCGCAGGCACCCGCGACGAGCTCGAGATCCTGCGCGCCCTCGCCACGCGCCTCGGCAAGCCTGCGTACTGGTTTTCCACCGACCCCGCGGAGGTGTTCGGCGAGCTCGCCCGCGCCTCCGCCGGGGGAGCCGCGGACTACTCGGCGATCTCGCACGCCCGGCTCGACGCCGGCGAGGCGCTGCATTGGCCGTGCGGTACGGATTCGCCCGGCGGGACCCCGCGGCTGTTTCTCGACTCCTTCGCCACCGACGACGGGCGCGCCCGATTCTCGCTGAACGTGGGCACGCCCGACACCTTCGACACCCGCGTCGCCGAGCGGCAGGTCGTGCTCACCACCGGCCGGCTGCTCGGGCATTACCAGTCCGGCGCACAGACCCGCCGCGTGCCCGAACTCCTCCGCACCGACCCGGAGGCCACCGCGACCATGCACCCCGACACCGCCACCGCGTTCGACCTCGCCGACGGGGCGATGGTTCGGATCCGTGGGCGTGCCGGAGCCATCGAGGCGCGCGTCCACTTCGATTCCACCTCGCGCCGCGACACGGTGTTCGTGCCCTTCCACTTTCCCGGCGCCGGTCGCGCGAACCTCGCCACCGAGGCGAGCCTCGACCCGCACAGCCGGATGCCCGATTTCAAGGTCAACAACGTCACGATGGAGGCGATCTGAATGTCCCACCGCCCGCGGATCATCATCGTCGGCGGCGGAATGGTCGGCGCCCGCTGCGCCGAGGAACTCCGCTCCCGCAGCAGCACGCTCGACATCGTCGTTCTCGGCGACGAGCAGCACCTCGCCTACAACCGCGTCCTGCTCTCCACCGCGCTCGCGGGCACCCTCGACCCCGCCGACACCGAGCTCCACCCCGTGCAGTGGTGGCGTGAGCGCGACATCGACTTCCGCACCTCTACATCCGTACAGGCCGTGGACGCCGCCGCGCGCACCGTCCTCGCCGACGGCCCTGCCGGCCCCGAACAGCTGGCCTTCGACCACCTCGTCTTCGCCACCGGCGCGCGCTCCTTTCTCCCGCCCGCCCTCACCGCCACCCATGACGTCGGACATCCCGAAATCCTTGGCCTACGCGGCCGCGCGGACTGCGAACGGGTGCTCGCGGCGTCGAAGGGTGCCCGGGGCATCGCCGTCATCGGCGGAGGAGTTCTCGGCGTGGAGATAGCGGACGCGCTCGCGCGCAATCCGGACGTTGCCGACCGCGGCGCGCGCGTGGCGCTGCTCCATTCCGGCGAGGCGCCGATGGACAAGCAGCTCGGCGCAACACCGGGCGCGATCCTCGCGCGCTGCGTGCGCGAACAGGGCGTCGACCTGCTACTCGGCGCCCGCGCCGCCGGCGTCGAGGAAGGAGGGCTGCGCCTCGGCGACGGCCAGTTCGTGCCCGCCGATCTCGTCGTCGTGTCCGCTGGGGTGCGCGCAAATACCGCGCTCGCCGAGAACGCGGGCATTGACGTGCGGGGCGGCATAGTCATCGACGAACGCTGCTCCACCAGCGCGGATGGGCTGTGGGCAGCGGGGGACTGCGCGGAATTCGCCGGGGTGCCCACGGGAACATTGCGGCCGGGCTGGGAACAGGCGGAGGTCGTCGCCCACAACATCTGCGCGCAGTTCGGCGGCGCGCAGGAACCGCGCACCGTCGCCCACCGGCGGGAGGCGGTGCGCCTGAAGATCGACGCGCTCGACGTCGCTTCTTTCGGGCGCTGGTGCGTCGAGCCCTTCGACTGGGAGCCGGGTGGGCCGGACGTCACCGTGCTCTCCGACCCTGCGGCAGGGCGCTACGGCAAGCTCGTCGTCGAGTCCGGAAGGATCGTCGGCGGAGTGCTCGTGGGGATGGACGACGTCGTCGGCGCCGTGACGCAAATGTTCGACTCCGGCGCGATGGCACCGCTCGACAGGCTCGCGATGCTCACCGGCACCGAGTCGGCGGCCGCCGGCGGCGAACCCGAACCGGCGGACATGCCCGGCGAACACACGGTGTGCCAGTGCAACGCGGTGAGCAAGGACGCACTCGTCCGCGCCCACGGCTCCGGCGCGTGCGACGTCGCCGCAGTCGCCGAGTGCACCCGCGCGACGACGGGCTGCGGCACGTGTACGGGGAAAGTGGAAAAGATCCTCGGCTGGCTGGACGCGCAGGACGCGCACACACGCGAACCCGCCACGGTGTGAGATCGCGCGCCTCGCCGCTCAGTGCGCGCAGGTGCCGCGGACCCATTCGGCTGAGCCGGCCGCGCCGTACTGCCGCTTCCAGATCGGAACCTCGGACTTGATGCGGTCGATGAGCTCGCGGCACGCCTCGAAGGAGTC
>NZ_DAINST010000122.1:4771-5295 GCF_036741115.1 Dietzia sp. | reverse complement strand
GAGGTCGCCGATGCCACGCTGTCCAAGCCGTTCCTCGACGCGATCCTCTTCCTCATGGGGATCACGCGCGACGAGATCGAGGCCGCCGACCGCGCCGCCGACACCTACCGGCGGGTGCCCCTTGACTGAGCCGGGCGACGGCGTCGAGCCAATGGAGTGGGTGCGCGCAGACGGCGCGGAGCTCGACTGGTGTCTCGCCAAGCTGCGGGACGCGGCGCATGAGACGCCCCGGTTCGCCCCGCCGGAGCACCCGCGCGCCATGCAGATCGTCCTGCGCCTGCCCAAGGCGTTCGACGAGCGCCCGCCTCGCTCGGAGGTCTACTCGGCCGCGGCGCGCGCCGTGGCCATGCTGTGCCTCGATGCACGCGTCGCGCCCGGAGGCGAGTGGCACGATTCCTACACCGCGTGGATCGACACGCAGATGCGCAAGGTCGCCCGCCGCGCGCGCGGCGGGCCGTGGGACGCCACGCGACTGCTCGCGGGGGTCGAGGCGGAGGGGATGACGCCGGGCGCCGCACTCGCCC
>NZ_DAINST010000122.1:0-4761 GCF_036741115.1 Dietzia sp. | reverse complement strand
GGCGTTCGTTCCGCAGCCGCTCGACGGCGTCGATCCGCTCGTCCAGCGGCTCCAGGTCGGCGGAACCGATGCCCCGGCAGACGAGGCAGAGCTGCCCGAAGCGGGAGAGCGGGACATCGAGATCCTCGTCGACGGTTCCCTCGAGATGTCCGCGGGCAAGGCCGCGGCGCAGGCCGGCCACGGGATCATGCTCGTCCTCGGGGAATCGAGCACGGAGCGCGTGCTCGAATGGGCCGCTGCGGGTATGCCGATCTCCGCTTCCGATGCGGGAGCCGAGCGCTGGGCGGCCGCGGTGGCTGCGGCCGAACGCGGGGAGCCCGGATACGCCGGGGTCCGCGACGCCGGATACACCGAGGTGGCGCCCGGCTCGCTCACGGTGGTCGGCATCGATCACGCCGCCGCGCGACAGTAGCGGACGCCCTTCGCGGGCGCGGGGTTCCGACGTCAGGACACTTCCTTATCGGTTCATTGGGATTTACTCATTCCGCGGCGTATTGTGTCGCAGGTAACAGTTGGATCCTCGCTGGTAGGCGCCACTGCCCGGGGCTCGATCGCCCTGGTGCCGTGCGGCCCCTCGGCCCGCCGGCGATCCTCGACCGAAAGGGGCCGCCCATGGCCAGCGCCCGCGAAAATGCCCACGAAGGCGCCACCGACAGGACGATCGTCGATCCCGATGCCGCCGATTCCACGATCGTCGAGACACCCACCGACGTCGTCCCCGTCGGCGTCCAGCGCCGCCGCGTGATCGTCGCGTCGACGATCGGCACGACCATCGAGTTCTACGACTTCTACGCCTACGCCACGGCTACGGTCGCGGTGTTCCCGTACCTGTTCTTCCCCAAGGGAGAGAGCGAAACGGTCGCTCTGCTCAGCTCATTCGCGACGTTCGGCCTCGCCTTCGTCGCGCGCCCGCTCGGCTCGATCATCTTCGGCCACTTCGGCGACCGCATCGGCCGCAAGGCCACGCTCGTGGGCTCGCTGCTCACTATGGGCATCGCCACGTTCCTCATCGGCCTCCTGCCGACCTACGCGCAGATCGGCGTCGCGGCCCCGGCGCTCCTCGCGCTGTTCCGCTTCTGCCAGGGCCTCGGGCTCGGCGGCGAGTGGTCGGGCGCGGCGCTGCTCGCCACGGAGAACGCGGCGAAGGGGAAACGGGCGTGGGCGGCGATGTGGCCGCAGCTCGGTGCGCCCTTCGGCTTCGTCATCGCCAACGGGTTGTTCCTCGTCCTGGTGCTCGCCACGGGCCACGACATCACCGAATCCGAGGGCTCGTTCATCGACTGGGCGTGGCGTGTGCCGTTCCTCCTCTCGTCGATCATGCTCGCGATCGGTCTCTACGTCCGGTTCAAGCTCAACGAGACGCCGGTATTCCAGAAGGCGCTCGACGAGGGCAAGAAGGTCACGGTCCCGCTGGGCGAGGTCTTCCGCACGGCGTGGCGCCCGCTCATCCTCGGTACGTTCGTCATGCTCGCCACGTACGGCCTGTTCTACCTGGTCACGGCATGGGTGCTGTCGTACGGAATCGGCAAGCCGGAGAACGGCGGCCTCGGTATCCCGTACCTCGACTTCCTCGTCCTCCAGGTCATCACGATCTGGCTCTTCGCTGCCGGCGTACCGCTGTCGGGCTGGATCGCCGATCGGGTCGGGCGCAAGCCCATGCTCATCGTCGCGACGGCGCTCATCATCCTCTACGGACTGAGCTTCAAATTGTTCCTCGGCGAGGGCACTACCGAGCTCGAGGTCGGTGTCTTCCTCGGTATCGGCATGTTCTTCATGGGCCTCACGTTCGGCCCGATGTCGGCGGTGCTGCCGGAGATGTTCCCCACGAACGTCCGCTACACGGGCTCGGGCATCTCCTACAACGTTGCGTCGATCCTCGGCGCGGCGATCACCCCGTTCGTCGCGACGTGGCTCGCCTCGCAATTCCACTCGCCGGTCCCGGTGGGCATCTACCTGTCGTTCCTCGCGCTGCTCACGCTCATCTCGCTGTTCTTCCTCCGCGAGACCCGCGACGACGACATGGCCCGCATCTAGGCGGGGCAACTCCGCACTCTCGCGGGCTTTGCAGAAGCGGCGTCCGCCGTCAAATACGGGTCTCTACATCCGTAAATGACGGCGGACGCCGGCTTTTCCGGGCGAACGGGGCTGGCTAGGCGAGTGTGTCCTCGAGCTTATCGAGCACGTCGCGGGCGGCGGTGGGGCCGGTATTGAGGTAGAAGACGTCGTCGTCCACCGACACGGCCTGCCCCGCGCCGACGGCGCCGAGTGTCTTCCACAGAGGTTGCTCGGTGAGCGCGGTATCGTCGCCGCCCTGGACGCCGTAGAAGATCCAGTCGGCGTCGGCCTGCTCGAGCTGCTCGGCGCCGATGTCCTGCGAGGTCTTGTCGGTAAAGCTCTGGGTCTCGGGGCGGCGGAGGCCGGCGTCGGCGGCGACGGAGCCGGTGAAGGAGGACTCGCCGAACACCCGCATCCTGTCGCCGTTTCGGCGGAGGAAGGACACGGTCGGGGCGTCGCCGAGCGCCTCGCCGAACTTCTTCGCCTCACCCTCGTAGGTGTCGAGCCAGGTCTGCGCCTCCTCGCGCTTGCCCACGGCATCGGCGAGCAGGAGGTAGTCCTCCTTCCAGTGGAGCCCGGTGCCCTGCGTGGCGACGGTCGGTGCGATAGCGGTGAGCTGGGAGTAGAGCTGATCGGCGTTCTTGCCCGCGGTGTTCATGAGGATGAGATCGGGATCGATGTTCGCGATCGTCTCGATGTCCGGATCGGTGCGGCTGCCCACGTCGCGCACGTCGGCGAGCTCCGCGGCGTGCTCGGGGAAGTCCGCCGTGAGGTAGTCGGGGATCATGTCCGCGCCGTCGCCGGAAGTGGAGCCGACAGGGACGATCCCCAGGTTGAGCAGCGCGTCGGCCTGCCCGGTAGAGACCACGACGACCTTCTTCGGCGCGGAATCGATGGTCGTCTCGCCCTGGAAGTGCGCGACGGTGCGGGGGAACGCGCCGTCGGACTGGTCGCTGCCCTTGCCTTCGGGCATGGAATCGGGGATGGCGAATCTCTGCGCGCTTCCGCCGCTTTCGCCGGCGCTCTCGCCCGCAGTACCAGAGGAGGAGGAGCCCGCGGAGCCCGATTCGGTTCCGGTCGAGCAGCCGGCGAGGCCTACACCTGCGAGGACGAGGGTCGCGAGGGCGGCGGAGAGCCCGTGGCGACGGGTCGCGTTCATTGTCATGAGGGCCAAGGTTAGCATTACCTATTATGAGGAGCCCTGCCGTCCGCCGAAATTCCTACGGCGGGGAAGAAAAGTTATGCGCGGCTGCCACGGAGCGGCCGTCGGCCGGCGGCAAAGCCCGCAGCCCGCGCGGTGCCGGCAGCCTCCGCCTCGGGCTCGTTCTCGTCCTCGGCTTCGCGCTCCTCTTCGCCCTCATCGTCGCCAGCCTCGGCACGGGCTCGAAGGCGCTCTCGGCGGGGGAGGTTCTCGGTGGGCTGTTCGGCGGGGAACCGACGCCCGCGCACCTCATCGTCTGGGACCTGCGCATGCCGCGCGCGGCGCTCGCCGTCGTGGTCGGCGCGGCGCTCGCGGTTGCGGGCGTGGTGATGCAGGCGCTGTCGCGGAACCCGCTCGCTGAACCGGGCCTCGTCGGGGTCAATTCGGGGGCGGCGCTCGCGGTGGTCCTCGGAACTTCGGTGTTCGGCGTCTCCAGCGCGGCCGGATACGTGTGGTTCGCGCTCGCCGGGGCGGCCCTCGCCGCTATCGCGGTGTTCGCACTCGCGGCGCGCGCGGAGTCGGCGGGGGCGCCCGGGGGCCGTCTGGGCGGCGGGCGCGGCGCCGGGGCCTCGCGGGCGCGGCTCGTGCTCGCCGGGGCGGCGCTGACCGCATGCCTCGGTTCGATCACCGGCACGATCACGATGTACGACACCTCCGCGTTCGGCTCCTACCGCTTTTGGGTCGTCGGTTCCGTGGCCGACCGTGGCACGGACGTCCTGCTCCCCGTGTTGCCGTTCGTCGTGGTGGGTCTCGTGCTCGCGCTGAGCCTCGGCCCCTCGCTCAACGCGCTTACGATGGGGGAGGACCAGGCCGTGTCCCTCGGCGTTCGGGTCGGGCTTGTCCGGGGGCTCGCATTCTGCGCCGTCGCGCTGCTCTGCGGCGCGGCGACGGCCGCGGCCGGACCTATCGCGTTCGTCGGGCTCGTCGTCCCGCACGTCCTCCGCCTCCTGGTGGGGGTCGAGTTGCGCCGGGTCCTGGCGCTCTCGCTCGTCTTCGGGCCGAGCCTCGTGCTCTGCGCCGACCTCGTCGGCCGCATCATCGCCCGTCCCGGCGAAATCGAGGCCGGTATCGTTACCGCGTTCGTCGGCGCCCCCGTGTTGCTGTGGCTGCTGCTCAGGGGGAAGGCCTCATGACGGCGGACCGCGGCGTCACCCGGCCCTTCCCCAATGCCCTTTCCTCGCGCGCGGGCCTGCCCGCCGGATACGCCTTGCTGCGCCTGCCCGGCGGGCGTGGCGTGCTCGTCCACCGGCGCTCGAGCGCGGTCGCGTTGCTCGCGACTCTCGTGGCGGTGATCGGCGCCGTCGTCACGATCACCACTGGCGCGTACGAGATCACGCCCGGCGATTCGCTCCGGGCCCTCGCCGGGCAGGGGAGCCCCATCGACCTCGCGATCGTCCGCGGTCAGCGCCTGCCGCGCGTGCTCGCAGCGGCCGGGGTGGGGATCGCGCTGGCGGGCTCGGGCGCGATCTTCCAGAGCGTCTCGCGTAACGAGCTCGGCAGCCCGG
>NZ_DAINST010000121.1:0-5310 GCF_036741115.1 Dietzia sp. | reverse complement strand
TCGCCATGGTGGTCTTGCCCGAGCCCGTGCTGCCGACCACGGCGACCACGTGCCCCGACGGGACGTCGAGGTCGATCCCGTGGAGCACCGGGGCATTGCCCGGATAGGCGAAGCGCACCGCGTCGAGCGCGAGTATGCCAAGTCCCGGACTGGCTTCGGGCTTGGCTTCGGGATCTGATTCGGGCGCGGTTTCGGGAACGGGAAGCAGGATGACGCCGACCATCCGGGTCAGCGATGCGCCCGCGGACATCACCTGGTCGAAGAGCCCGACCAGCGCTCCGATGGGATTGAAGAGGCGGTGGAAGACGAGCGCAGCGGTGGTCACGGCGCCGGCGGTGAGCTGACCGGACCCCACGAGCACGAAGCCCGCGACGATGATGAGCGAGAGCACGACCGCTTCGGCCCGGTTGTTCCTGCCGATCGCCCTGGTGAGGAAACGGAACACGCCGATCGAGAGGTCGCGCGCGTGGCGCGAGGACTCGTGGATCCGCCTGAGCTCGGCGTCCTGACGCCGGTACGCGCGCAGGGTCGCGCGGCCCTCGAGCCCGCCGAGTAGGCGCCCGGCCCGTCGGCCTATCGCGGCCCGCTCCGCCGTGTAGCGCGGCTCCGCGCGCGGGAGGTACCAGGCGAGGGTCAGCCAGTACATCGGGATCGCCACGAGGCCCACGAGGCCGAGGCGCAAGTCGAGGGCGGCGAGACCCACCGCCGAGATCGCCACGACGAACAGCGATTCGACGAAGCTCGGCAGGATCTGCGAGGCGGATTCGCCGATCTTGCGGGAATCGTCGGCTACTCTCGAGACGAGGTCGCCGGTTCCCGCGCGCTCGATCTCCGCCGACTCGATCTGGAGCGCGCGTGCCATGACGTCCTCACGGAGATCTGCGATCGCGGGCTCGACCACGCGAGCGAGCGCAAGCCGGCCAACCCACGTTGCCGCAAAGAGCACGATCGCGGCGACGGCCACGACGGCCGCGCCCTCCCACACGACATCCGTAGAGGAGCCGGCGCGGACGTCGCTGATGTCACCGAGGTCACCGAGGTCGCCGAGTTCGTCCACGAGTTGGCCGATCACCCACGGTCCCGCGAGCCCCGCCATCGCCGCGACGATGCCGGCCACGACGACCACGGCCACCCACCCCGCTCTCCGGCGCAGCGGAGCCCCTAGGTAGCCGAACGCCTCGCGGTAACCGGCGACGGGCAGAGTGATCCCAGTCATCCCACTCCCGTACCTGCCCTCGAGATCTCCTGCGGGCCCGCTCATCTGCTCACCGCCTCTCGGTATCGTGCGGACCGCTCGGCGAGCTCGACATGAGTGCCCATGACGGCGGGCGCCGCCTCCCGCACAAAGACCACGGCATCGGCTGCGGAGAGATAGGCGGGCGATGTGGTCACCACGAGCGTGCAGCGGCCCCGGCGGAGCTCCGTGATGGAGTCGGCGACGGCCGCCTCCGTGACGGCATCGACGGCCGTGCTCGGATCATGGAGGACGAGGACTTCGGGATCGGCGTGGAGCGCCCTGGCCAGCGCGATCCGCTGTCGCTGCCCGCCGGAGAGGTTGCGGCCGAGGTCGTCGATTCGATGCTCGAGGCCGTCGGGGACGAGCTCGACGAGTTCGCGCGCGGCGGAAGCATCGATCGCCTCCTTCGCGACCGCGGCCGACTCGTCGTGGTCGAGGGCGATGTTCGAGCGAATGGTTCCCTCGAAGAGATCGACGTGATGCGGGGCGGCAATGCTCGATACCCCGTCACACGCCGCGGCGAGGGCGGCGACCACGGTATCCGCCGTGGCGGGTCGCTCCGCGACCACGGCCGTGAGCGTTCCGGAGGCGGCGTGGAAATCGAGGGAGGAGCCGTCATCCAGCGCCAGGCCCTCGACGTAGACCGCTCCCCCTTCGACGCGCGCGGGCCCAGGAGCCGGGGCGCGGAATGTCGCATCGCCGGCGCAGTCGCCGGCATCCGCGTTCCGGGCCCCGTCGAGGTACGCGGCGATGCGGTCGGCGGCGCCGCGCGAGCGGGCCAACGCGCCGACGACCTGCGCGATGGTCTGCATGGGTTCGGTGAAGAACGCGGCGACGCCGAGGACTGCGACGAACGTGCCGATGCCCATGCTGCCTTCCGCGACGCGGAGTCCGGCGGTGAGGACCACGGCGGCGAGGACGAGCATCATGGTTAGCGCGCCGAGCCCCTCGAGGACGCCGGTGCGAGAACCCGTGGCGACGCCTGCGTCGGCGGCTGTGCGCGAGAGGCGCCGGTAGCGCGTTGCCGCCCAGCGCTCTCCGCCGATCGATTTGAGCACGCCGAGACCGTGCATGAGGTCCGAGGCGCCCGAGCCGGCGGCCCCGATCGCCTCTTGTTGCACCGCCGAGCGGCGCGTGATCGCGCGGCTCGGAAGGGCGACGACCGCGAGCGAGAGCGAAACACCGATCGCCACCACGAGCCCGGTGAGCGGGTCGGCGGCCAGCAGGTATGCGGCCGCGGCGGCGAGTCCGATGATCCCGGCGCCGCCGCGCCCAATGTGGAAGAAGACCTCGGAGGCGACGTCGGCATCGGCGGAGGCGAGGGAGAGCACCTCGCCTGCCGCGCGGTCGTCGCGGCTCGAGTGGAGCCCCGACTCGGCGACCTCGACGCGCAGGGCATGGGCCTCTTGCTCGCGAACACGCTGGAAGCAGCGCGCGCCGAAGCGGTAGCTGTAGCTGAGCATCACGAACAGGGCGAGGATGCCGAGCACCGAGACGGCGAGCGCGACGATATCGAGAGGGATCACGGCGTGGTCGATCGCGAGGCCGATCGCCACGGGGACGAGCGTCTCGCAGATCTGCCAGCACGAGAGGAGCAGGAGGCCGAGGGCGAGCGTGCCTCGGTGGCGCCCCACGCTCCTGCGGAGGAGCCGGATGCCGGCGCGGCTCCCGTGAGCGGCGCGGCCTCCGGAACCGTCGGGCATGGAGCTGCCCGGCTAGATCGTCGTGGGCTCTGCGGGGAGCTCCGGAGCGACGCGGGTGCGCTCGTACTCGGCGAGGATGTCGATACGGCGCTGGTGGCGCGGCTCCTCGGACCAGACCTGCGTGACAAACGCATCGGCGATGGCGAGGATCTCTTCGCTGGAGTGCATGCGGCCGCCGATGCCGAGGAGCTGGGCGTTGTTGTGCTCGCGGGCGAGCTTCGCCGTCTCGGTGGACCAGGCCAGCGCGCAGCGCGCGCCGGGGACCTTGTTCGCGGCGATCTGCTCGCCGTTGCCGGAGCCGCCGAGGACGAAGCCGAGGCTGCCCGGGTCCGCGACGACGCGCTCCGCGGCGGCGATGCAGAACGCCGGGTAGTCATCGACGGCGTCGTACTCGTGGGCGCCGCAATCGACCACCTCGTGGCCCTGCTCGGCGAGGTGCTTGGCGATGAGGTTCTTGGCTTCGAATCCGGCGTGGTCCGCCCCGAGGTAGATGCGCATGGTCACCGATTCTGCCACGCGCCCTCCCGGGCCTCTAGTCGAACTGCGGCGACTCCGTGCGCGAGCGCTTGAGCTCGAAGAAGTACGGGTACTTGGCTGCGGCAATGACTCCGTCGAACAGGTCGAGCGCCTCCTGCCCGCGCGGGATGCGCGTGATCACGGGACCGAAGAACGCGGAATCGCCGACGTGGAGGGTAGGGGTGCCGACCTCGTCGCCCACTGGATCCATCCCCTCGTGGTGCGACTTGCGCAGGGCCTCGTCGTATTCGGTGGACCCGGCCGCCTCGGCGAGCTCCGGCTCGAGGTCGTTCTCTGCGAGGGACTCGGCGATGACGTTCGCGATGTCATCGCGGCGTCCGCCGTCATGGATGCGCTTGCCCATAGACGTGTAGAGCGGGCCGAGAACCTCCTCGCCGTGCTTCTGCGCCGCGGCGATGCACACGCGCACCGGGCCCCATGCGTCGGCGAGCATGGCGCGGTAGTCGTCGGGGATGTCCTTGTCCTCGTTGAGCACCGCGAGGCTCATGACCCGCCAGCGCACCTCTACATCGCGCTGCGCCTGGACCTCGTGGATCCAGCGCGAGGTGACCCACGCGAACGGGCAGAACGGATCGAAGTAGAAGTCGACTGTGGTCTCGCTCATGGTTGCTCCCTCGTGACTGAACTCGTTATGGATCGGATGTCTACGCACCAGCATGCGCCGCCGATCCGCCGCGTGCCATCGGAGGGTAGAACGTAGGCAGAAGAGCAGTAGGAAAGTCGACTCACTGCAGTACGGAAAACGACCCCACAGAACCCCAGGAGGCCCGATGACATCCGTGAACCTCACCCGCGACGAGGCGGCACACCGCTCCGCGCAGATAGAGGTCGAGCACTACGACATCGCCCTGGACCTCTCCGGGGTGCTCGAGCCGCCGGCCGAGGGACCGCACATGTTCGGCGTGCGCACCGCGATCCGCCTCCGGGCGCTGGGCGACAGCGTCTCGACGTTTGTCGACATGCGCAACGCGCACAACGTCTCCGCGACGCTCGACGGGGACCCGATCGACACCTCGGGCTACACCTCGGAGGGCGGCCTGCCCCTCACCGACCTGCGCGGGGAGGCCGAGCTGGTCGTGACGGCGGACCTCGAGTACACGACGACGGGCGAGGGCCTCCACCGCATGGTCGATCCCGTCGACGGCGAGGTCTACCTGTACACCCAGTTTGAGACCGCCGACGCGAAGCGGGTGTTCCCCTGCTTCGACCAGCCGGACCTCAAGGCGACGTACTCCGTGGAGGTCACGGCGCCGGCACACTGGGAAGTCGTGTCCAACGGCGCAACGGAATCGGTCGAACCCGGCACGTCGGCCGGTGCCGCGGGCGCCACCGATACCCGCGTCCATACTTTTGTCGAGACCGAGAAGATGTCGACGTACCTCGTGGCTCTCATCGCGGGTCCGTACCACTCGGTCTCCGACGAATTCGTCGACGGCGACGTGCGCATCCCGCTGCGTCTCCTGTGCCGCGGCTCGCTCGCCGAGTTCCTCGACGCCGAACGCCTCTTCACCGAGACGAAGCAGGGCTTCGCCTTCTACCACGAGAACTTCGGAACCCCGTACCCGTTCGGCAAGTACGACCAGATCTTCGTGCCCGAATACAACATGGGCGCGATGGAGAACGCCGGCGCGGTGACCTTCCTCGAGGACTACGTCTTCCGCTCCCGCGTGACCGGCTACCGCTACGAGCGGCGCAACGAGACGATCCTCCACGAGATGGCACACATGTGGTTCGGCGACCTCGTGACTATGCGCTGGTGGGACGATCTCTGGCTCAACGAGTCCTTCGCCACCTACGCCTCCGTCCTCGCCCAGACCTCGGCCTCCGAGTACA
>NZ_DAINST010000120.1:0-5349 GCF_036741115.1 Dietzia sp. | reverse complement strand
TCACTGCAGGTAGAGGTCCTCGAGAAGCTCGAGGGCGATTTCGAGGGCCGCGAGAAGGAGCTCGGCAACGCGTTCCGTGCGCTCACCAAGAAGACGGTCCGCAGCCGCATCCTCACCGATCACTTCCGCATCGACGGCCGCGGCACCACCGACATTCGCGCGCTCAGCGTGGGAGTCGAGATCGTCCCTCGCGCCCATGGCTCTGCTCTGTTCGAACGTGGCGAGACCCAGATCCTCGGCGTGACGACCCTCGACATGGTCAAGATGGCGCAGCAGATCGATTCGCTCGGCCCCGTCACCTCGAAGCGGTACATCCACCACTACAACTTCCCGCCGTACTCCACGGGCGAGACGGGCCGCGTCGGTTCGCCGAAGCGCCGTGAGATCGGCCACGGTGCGCTCGCCGAGCGCGCCCTCGAGCCGGTGCTCCCGCCCGTCGAGGAGTTCCCGTACGCGATCCGCCAGGTCTCCGAGGCGCTGGGCTCCAACGGCTCGACCTCCATGGGTTCTGTCTGCGCCTCGACGCTTTCGCTGCTCAACGCCGGTGTGCCGCTCAAGGCGCCGGTCGCCGGCATCGCCATGGGCCTCGTCTCCGACGAGGTCGACGGCGAGACCCGCTATGTCGCGCTCACCGACATCCTCGGCGCTGAAGATGCCTTCGGCGACATGGACTTCAAGGTCGCCGGCACCGCGCAGTTCGTCACCGCGCTCCAGCTCGACACCAAACTCACCGGCATCCCCTCGGGCGTGCTCGCGCAGGCACTCAAGCAGGCCCGCGACGCGCGGCTCACGATCCTCGAGGTCATGGCCGATGCGATCGACGAACCCGACGAGATGAGCCCCTACGCCCCACGCGTCCAGGCGATCAGCATCCCGCTCGACAAGATCGGCGAGGTCATCGGGCCCAAGGGCAAGAACATCAACTCGATCACCGAGGAGACCGGCGCGAACATCTCCATCGAGGACGATGGCACGGTCTACATCGGCGCGTCGGACGGCGAGTCCGCGCAGGCGGCGATCGACCGGATCAATTCCATCGCCAACCCTCAGCTCCCGCAGGTCGGGGAGCGTTTCCTCGGGACGATGGTCAAGGCCGCCCCGTTCGGCGCGTTCATCTCGCTGCTCCCGGGCCGCGACGGCCTGCTGCACATCTCGAAGATCGGCGGCGACAAGCGCATCGCGAAGGTCGAGGACGTCATCAACGTCGGCGACAAGATCGAGGTCGAGATCGCGGACATCGACAACCGCGGCAAGATCAGCCTCATCCCCGTCGAGACCGCCAACGACGGCGAGGCGGACAAGTAGGACTGGCCGCGCACCTGCGGCGGTTCACGGCCGCACTGGGCCCTCGGGGACTCGGCGCCCCGCGGGTCGGAGTAGCAACGCCGGTCGGCCGGTAGGCTGTTCGGGTGATCTCGACCCCGCCTGCCGAACCCGACCCAGGCGCCCCGATTCCGGCGCCAGAGCCCCGGATCTCCACGCTCGACAACGGCATTCGCATCGTCGGCGAGGAGAATCCGGGGCTCGCCGGATTTACGCTCGGCATATGGATCGGTATGGGCTCGGTAGACGAACGCCCGGGCACGGGCGGCCGCGATCCCGAGTACGGCGGGATGCATTTCCTCGAGCACGTCCTCTTCAAGGGCACTGAGACCTACGGGGCGTTCGAGATCTCGGCGCTCATGGACGCCGCGGGCGCGGAGCTCAACGCGTTCACCGCCAAGGAGCACACGTGCTTCCACGTCCAGGCGCCGGCAGTCGAGTTCGCTGTGGCACTCGACGTGCTCGCCTCGGTCGTCGCCGAGGGCCTGTGCGAGGACGAGGCGGTGGAGATCGAGCGGGGTGTCATCGCCGACGAGATCGCGGGCCGCGACGACGATCCGGAAGACCTTGCCGCCGAGACCGGCTACGAGCTCGCGCTCCCCGAACACCCGCTCGGCCGCTCCGTGCTCGGTTCGGCCGAGGATCTCGCCGCGCTCACCCCTTCCGCCCTGCGAGAGCTACACGCGCGGGCGCTCGACCCCGCAAAGATCGTCGTCTCCGCGGTCGGTCCCGTACCCCACGAGCGCATCGTCGATCGCCTAGCCTCCGGGCCCCTGGCCCGCCTCGCCCCTCGCGCCGGCGAGGACACCTACTCGGAATCCGCGTTCGAATCGCGCCGCCTGCTCCCGGCGCGCGGTTCGCTCGAGGCGATCCGGATGTCGGGACAGCAGTCACACGTGGGGATGTCCGTGCTCACGCCCGGCCGCGACGACCGGCGCAGGGCAGCTGCGCACGTCGCCGCGGCGGCGCTGGGGGCGGGTGTCTCCTCGCGGCTGTTCCAAGGCATTCGCGAGCGTTACGGCGTCGGCTACAACGTGGACGCAGGGATCGAACAATACGGTCCCGCAGGGATCCTCCACGTCTCGGCGAGCGCGCCCACGCCCAGATCGGCACACCTGTTGACGGCGGTAGGCGAGGAAATCGAGGCCTTCGCCGTCACACCTCCGGATGCGGAAGAGCTATGGAGGGCAAGCGGTTACCTCAAGGGCTCGATCGTCCTCGGTCGTGATGATCCCATGGCGCGCATGGCGCGCATGGGCAGGCATCTCCTCGAGCGCGGCCGGATCGTCTCGGTGACCGATTCGCTCGCGCGCCTCGAGGCGGTCACGCCCGAGCAGGTCGCCGAGGCCTGGGAGCTCATAACCGGCGAAGGCTGGCACACAGTGCTGCTCGGGCCGGGGCGCGTGGGCGCGCAGCGGCGATCGGCGCCGATCCTGGCACGGCTCTCCGGGGCGCGAGGGCGCGCTCGGTAGGATCGGCGGCATCGGAATCCGCGGCCCGCACGGGAGCTCGGGGAATGAATACGCACACGAACCAGGGGAGCGAAGCGATGGGCAACGAGGAACTCAAGGTCGCCGTCCTCGGCGCACACGGCCGAGTCGGATCGACGATCTGCGAGGGTGTGGACGCGGCCGAGGACATGGAGCTCGTCGCCCGCATCGACCAGGGCGATGAGCTCTCCGATCTCGTCGACGCGGGAGCGGAGATGGTCGTCGACTTCACGCACCCCGACGTGGTGATGGACAACCTCCGGTTCTGCATCGATCACGACATCCATGCAGTCGTCGGCACCACCGGGTTCACCGACGAGCGCCTCGAGGAGCTCCGCAGCGCGCTGTCCAAGCATCCGGGGACGGGCGTGCTCATCGCGCCGAACTTCGCGATCGGCGCGATCCTCATGATGCAGTTCTCGCAGCTCGCCGCGAAGTTCTATACCTCAACCGAGATAGTCGAGCTGCACCACCCGCGCAAGGCCGACGCACCCTCGGGCACGGCCCGCCGCACCGCCGAGCTCATCGGGGCCGCCCGCGAGGAGGCCGGACTCGGGGAGATGCCCGATGCCACCTCGACCGAGCTCGACGGCGCCCGCGGCGCCGAGGTCGCCGGAGTGCCGGTGCACTCCGTGCGCGCGCTCGGGCTCGTCGCGCACCAGGAAGTCCTCTTCGGGACCGAAGGCGAGACGCTCACCATCCGCCACGACTCGATGGACCGCACGTCCTTCGTCCCCGGCGTACTCCTGGGCCTTCGCTCTATCCGCTCGAATCCCGGGCTCACGGTCGGGCTCGAGAAGTTCATGGACCTCTAGCGGGGCCCGGATAGACGTGCAGAAACTCATCCGCCCGGCCCTCATGGGCCTCGTTCTCCTCGGGCTCGTCCTCGCGTTCGGCCTCCTCATCGCGCAGGGGATCAGTGGAATCGTCGATGGTGAGGGGGCGCAAAAGGGATTCGGCGTAGGCCTCATCGTGCTCGCTCTTCTCGGCGCCTGGGCCACGTGGGTTCTCGTCAAGAACGGCTTCGAACTGCAACGAATCTCCGCCCGCGCAGCGCAAGAGGGGTTCGAACTCGATACCTCTGGGTTGGCGCGTCGCCCGTCCGGGCGCATCGAGCCCGAGGACGCCGACCGGCTCTTCGCCACCGTCGCCGCGGAGTACGAGGGAGATCCGGAGAACTGGCGCGTGCAGTATCGCCTGGCCCGTGCCTACGATCACGCCGGAGACAGAGCGCGCGGCCGCGAGTTCATGAAGAAGGCAGTCGCGGGGGAGGCCGCAGAGAGAAAGGAGACGAGATGAGCGACGAGCAGACGACGAACGGCGCGGACGGTACGGACGCCACGGGCGGCGGCAAACTCAGCGTCTTACTCGTCCACCACACGCCATCTCCGGGCGTAGAGGCCCTGCGTCAGGCGATGCTCGAGGCGCTCTCGCAGGAGGGCCTCGAGGACGTCTCGGTCATGTCGGTGCCCGCGCTCCGCGCCTCGGCGCACGATGTGCTCCACGCGGACGCAGTCCTGCTGCTCACCCCGGCGAACATCGGGTATATGTCCGGGGCTCTCAAGCACTTCTTCGACCAGATCTACTATCCATGCCTCGAGGCGTCCCCGAAGCTCCCGTACGGCGCCGTCATCCACGGAAACAACGACACGACGGGCGCTCTGCGCGCAATCGAGAAGATCGCCGGAGCCATCGGCTGGGAGCGCGCACAGGGTGCCGTGGAGATCACCGGAGAGGTCGGCCACGCGGAGCGCGAGCGCGCCGGGGAGCTCGCCGCCGGCGTGGCCGCCGCCCTGCTCCTCTAGGTTGCCCCGCGGAGCGCGCCGAAACACTGAGAGCGTTTCGCGATGTCGAGCCGCGCGGCCGGCGGCGCGCACGTCCACGGGCATGCGCACGGACACGGCAAGAGACACGACGAACACAAGAGAACGCAGGAGAACATGAGCGAATTGGTCCGCCGCAGGGTGCAGGTGGTCGCCCGCACGGAGTTCTTCCCTCCGGAGGACATCGACTGGGACGCCGGCGCCACAGGCGGGGAAGCGCTCGCGGAATTCGCGGGCCGTGCGTGCTACCAGTCCTGGGACAAGCCGAACCCGCGCACGGCGACGAATGCCGCGTACCTGCGCCACATCCTCGAGGTCGGGCACCTCAGCGTCTTCGAACACGCCACGGTGAGCTTCTACATCACCGGCATCTCCCGCTCGTGCACGCACGAGCTGATCCGCCACCGGCACTTCTCCTATTCGCAGCTCTCCCAGCGCTTCGTGCCCGAGCACGATTCCAACGTGGTCCCTCCGCCCGCCATCGAGGACGACCCCGAGCTGCTCCGCATCTTCGAGAAGGTCGCGGATTCGGCGCGCGACGCCTACGCCGAGCTCTTGACGGCGCTCGAGGAGAAGTTCGCCGACGTCCCCAACCCCATGCTGCGGCGCAAGCAGGCGCGGCAGGCGGCCCGCTCGGTGTTGCCCAACGCCACCGAGACCCGGATCGTCGTCTCGGGCAACCTCCGCTCCTGGCGGCACTTCATCGGCATGCG